>DATKDD010000249.1:0-6578 GCA_035512875.1 Gemmatimonadaceae bacterium
GTCGTGTACTGCAGGCGACGGGAGAAATTGCTGTACGCCGCGAACGCCCGCGCATCGCTAATGCGGCCGTTCACCTCGCCCGCGAACGCGAGGGAGTGATTTCCCAGCAGATCGCTCAGGATTATCGTCGTGCCGCCGAACACGCCGCGGTTGTAATTGTCACGGGAATACCCGATGCTAGGCTGAGCGATGTAGTCGGGTGAGAACCTCAGCTTGTAGGCGTACGTCTTGAACAGCGACGTGTCGGGAAGCGCCAACGAGGCACTGTCGAGCAGCGCCGCCACGGTCACCGCCTCGGATCCGCCCGGCCGCTCGTTTTCGTCAGGCACGTTGCTCGAAGCACGGAACCCCGTCGCCGTCCGGTAGAACGACTGCCGGTCCGCCGAGCCGGTATCCTCCATCGCCGTCGGGAGCGTTGCGCCGCCGGCGGCCACCGGGCCCGCCGCCAGGACCTGCGTTTCCGGCTCCACGTAGCGTGATTTCTTGAGCAGGCGCGGGTTGTCCACCGTCCAGACGGTGTAGTTGCCGTCCTCGTAGTACGTGTAGGCCAGCCGGTCGGCCCGGCGGGCCCACGAAATCACCGGGCTGTATGGCGTAACCGCAGTGAGTCCGCCAATGACGTTCGTGAGTTGATAGTGGCTGCCGTCGGCGAAGTCGTACAGGAACAGGTTCTGAATTCCCGTGCGGCTGGAGACGTACGCCAGGGATCGGCCATCCGGTGCCCATTGGGGATTGAGGCTGTGCCCACTCTGGCCCCTCACCACCTCGATCCGCCCGTCCTCCAGGTGGTACAGCGTGACCTTCCAGTCGGAGATGCGAAGCAGCTCGAAGTCCGTTTCGCTTCCGCGATCCGAAGCGAAGGCAATGGTCTTTCCGTCCGGCGACCACGCCGGCTGCAGATCGCCGTGCCGGTCGTTCGTCAGGCGGCGCATGTTGGAGCCGTCCACGTTCACGAGATAGAGGTCGGTCAATCCACCGAGGCTCCCCGAGAAAACCAGCTGAGTGCCGTCAGGCGACCACGCCGGACCGGTAACTCCCTCGAGCGGCAAGTCGATGCGCCGGGTTCTCTTCCGCTCCACATCGAGAATGTTCAGCACGTCCTTGCCCTTGCGCTGGCCAACGAAGGCCAACTGCTTGCCGTCGGGCGAGAACGAGCTCTGTGAATAGATGATGCGGAGCTCTTCGACATCGGGATTGGTGGTGCTCTTCACCAGGCGCTTGATGCGCTTTCCCGTCTTGGCGTCGGCAAGCCAGAGATCGATGAAAACCTCGCCGCGGAGAAAGCTGCCGTTCGACAGAAAGGCGATGTGCTCGCCATCATCCGACAGCGCCGGGGCGAGAAAGATCGCGCCGCCGCTCCGCCGCTCGCTGAGCAGCGGGGCGGAGAACGTGCGGGCCCGCTGCAGCGAGGCGATCTGCGGCAGGTGCTCCACCTGCACCGCTTCCTTCCATTCGTCGCCCAGGTCCTCCAGCGACTTTCCGATCTCGCGGCGGAAGGCGCGTTCGATGCCGACGTTAGGCGTGGCCTGCATGATCGCGCCGATCGTCTCGTCGCCCCAACGCTGGCCGATGTACTCCCACAGCGCCTGACCCACATCATAAGGATTGAACAGATCCGGGCGAATCGTCATCTGCTCGATCGTCGGAATGCGCCCGTTGAGCGCCGCATCGCGCATTACCGTCGCGGCATGCGGGTCGACGGGGCCCAGCGATAGATACTCGGCCATACCCTCGGCGAACCACAGCGGAGGATTCACCTGCGCGAGCGTCTGCAGGCCGGCCCCCGCCTTGCCCCGCGCAAAAATGTCGTACTGGAACGAGTGCACCATCTCGTGCGTGAGGATCTGCTCGAAGCTTCCGTAATCGCCGGTGAAGGGCATGATGATCCGGTGACGGAGCGCGTCGGTTACACCGCCCGTTCCTTCGCCCAGATCACCGGTGACGTTGTTCTGCGCGAAGTCCATTCTCGACGAGAACAGGATGATCGGCTTCTTCTCCCGGAACTCGTGCTGGAAGATGCGCGACAACCGGCCATACGCCCGCTCGGCCATCCGCGCGGCGTCGTGCGCCGCCGTTTCTTCGACCGGGTAGTAATGAACCAGGAAGTGCTCCGTCTCGATCACCTTCCAGTCGAAGGCGTCGTATTGCACCTGATTCTTCCCGAAGTACGACTGCGCCGGGAGCGGAGCAGCCACCACGAAAGCGGCGAGAAGCATCGCTGCGCGGTGTCTCACGGGTGGCCTCCTTGAGCCTCGAGCGGAATCTGCTCCGCGTCACCCCAGAGCCGCTCGAGTTGGTAGAACTCGCGCAGCTTTGGATGGAATACGTGCACGACGAAATCGAAATAGTCGATCAACGCCCAGCGTCCGCTCTCGAGCCCTTCGACATGATGCGCCCGAACACCGTCCCTGCGGAGCTCCTCCATCACGTGTTCGGCGATCGCGCGTACGTGGGTGTCGGAGGTACCGCTGGCAATGACAAAGAAGTCCGTCGCGCTGGAAATCTCACGAAGATCCAGCAGCACCACGTCTCCTGCTTTGCGATCCAGCGTAAGCGCTGCGGCTCGCTGAGCCAGTTCCGTTGTGGCGATCGTGTCGACTTGGGGCATCCGTGGAGGAGCGGGTTGGGGATTCCGCAATGAAACCGTCCGAGGGAGGAAAGGTTCCGTACTGCAGCGATGCGCGACTCGCGACGCGGGGACCCCCTGCCAGGAGCCCACGTCACGGTACACTCAAGTGCGGCCGGCGTACAAGGGATCCGAGGCCGCTACCGTCACAGCGCGGCAAGAGTTGCTCCACGTGCGGCGATCATACTCCCACCCGCCTTCCCGCGTCGCGCGTCGCACCTCCCGCCGATCAGCCCTTGATCACCCAGACCCGTACTTCGGGCTTCACATCGGCGTGCAGCTTGATCGGTACACGGTAGACGCCGAGCGTCTTTATCGGCTCGTGCAAATCAACCTGCCGCTTCTCGATTTCGAAGCCCTGCGCGTGGAGCTGCTGCGCAATATCCGCGGCCGTCACCGAGCCGAACAGCTTCTCTTCTTCACCGACGCGGGCCGAGAAGGTGAGCGACACCTGCTCCAGACGGTCTGCGACCTGTTGCGCGGCTCCGCGGCGCTCGCTTTCGGCCGCGTCGAGCCGAGCCTTCTGTTGCTCGATCCGCTTCTTGTTGCCCTCGTTGGCGGCAAGGGCGAAACCACGGGGAATGAGATAGTTGCGCGCGTACCCCGCCTTGACGGCGACCAGGTCGCCCGGCTTGCCAAGATTTTCCACGGCCTGGCGCAGAATGACTTCCATGATGATCTCCTAACGAACGTTATGCGGACGGCGCACGCGAGCGCCAATCCACCCACGAATCCGACAAGCCGAGCACGAGCGGCGGCACAATGGCTACCGAGCCGAACACGGCGCCCAACGCCGGTACCATCGAGCTCCCGCTGAACAGAAGCGCCGCCCCCACCGCCGCCATCGTGGCGATGAATCGTCCCCGCGGCAGACGCATGATGAACCACGCCAGCACTCCTACGCCGCGGACGAGGTAAAGCCCGCCGAACAAGACGAGCAGATTGCGGCCCAGCGCGTCGAGCGCCGACAGCCCGGGCACCACTACCATTACCAGACCGGCAACGAACCCCCACACCAGTTGGTCGCTGAACCGGAAATCCCGCAGCGGCGCCAGCGGCGGACCGAGTCGGGCCCGGTTCAACCGGTGATAGACCGCCCAGGCCAGCGTCAACGCCGCCAGCGATTCGAGCATCAACATGGCCGGATAGAGTGGTGCGAATAGTTGTGTCGCCCCCACACTCCGTTGCAACAATCCATCAAAGAACTGGCGATCGAGCAGCGCGCCCAGGAACGGCATCTCCCGTGACAGGCTGCGCACGGTTGCCGACTGCAGGTCCGTGATCTGAGCCAGCAACACGTTGCGCCTGGCGAACTCGTCCCCGAATACGGTTGCCGCCTGTTCCGGCGTCTTGTCCGCGAGAAGCAGGAACAGAAACGCCATAAGCAGCGCAAACGCGCACGAGCCGAGCGCCCGCGCGAAGAGTCTTTGCCGCGGAGCCGCGATCGAGACGACGCCGAAAGCCGCAGCCAGCACCAGTGCCCAGCCGCGAGCCACATCGGCGTACGCGCCCTCTGCGGGCACCGCCGCGCGGAACGCCAGCATTGCCATCCCCACCCAGAGCGCCGCAAGCCACGCCGACCCCCCGCCCAGCCATCCAAGCACGAAGCACGCTGCGAGCGCCGGCACAAACAGCACTACCGTCTCCACCACCGGCAGGACCGCCCGCACAGGCAGCACCACCGGCAGCGGAATCAGCGGAAGGGAGAACGCGGCCAAGCCGACCAGAACGAGGAGCCACCCGCGTTCCCGCGGCGCCGCCGCAACGCCTTCCGTCATCGCCTCAGCCCTGATGTCCCTTGATGTAGGGAACCAGGGAGAGATACCGGGCGCGCTTGATTGCCGTGGCCAGCTGACGCTGGTGACGGGCACAAGTGCCGCTCAACCGACTCGGCAGAATCTTGCCCGTATCGGTGATGAACCGTCCGAGCGCGCGGTCGTCCTTGTAATCGATGAACCGCACCCGTGTTTCGCAGAACGGGCAGGTCTTCTGAGGGCGTCGCATGGTCAATCCTCGTCGTCGTCGTCATCGCCGCGGGCAGCTGCAGCGGCCAGATCTTCGTCGGAGATCGGCGGTGCGCCCACTTCGTGCTCGTGCAGCGTAATGAGATAACGAACGATCCCATCGTCGAGCTTGAGAGCCCGCTCGTACTCCGGGAGCACGTGGGACTCGGCGGAGAATCTCGCGAGGGCGTAATAGCCGTTCTCGCGCGGGCCGATTTTATAGGCGAGCTGGCGCCGCCCCCAATGATCGATCTGAATCTCCTCGCCGCTGAGGCCGAGCAGGCCATGGAAGCGGTCGAGCTTCTCCTTGATGGCGGCATCGTCGAGCGTGGAGTCGAAGATGTAAACCGCCTCGTATTCGCGAGACACTGTAGGGCAATCCTCCCTGTGGTCATAGGCGCCCCCGCGGAAGTGCGGAGGAGGGATATGTGGAACCATTTAAGCTAGTTGGCAGGCGGAGGTGGAGGCTAGTGGCGCTGGAATAGGAATTAGGAAATAGGAAATAGGAATTAGAAGCGGAAATGGGAACTAACAATGGCGAAAGGCGGCTCAGAGTCGTTTCCGCAAAGGATTTCAGGCGTCCCATGAAAAGGTTTTCATAAGCACCCTTCTCCGGAACAGCTTTGCCTCCTATATTCTCGCGGGTCCCTCTCTCCGCACTGGATGCTTGTCCCTGAGTACTGCTTCCTGAATCAGACTCTAATTCCCAGTTCCTAATTCCCAGTTCCTAATTCCTAGTTCCTAATTCCTAATTCCTTATTCCTAATTCCTGCCCCAGACATGCCGACCTCCACCAGACGTTTCGATTCGCTCGCAGCCGCAAAAGGATGGGCCTCCGAGTACGCAATGCCGAGTGCCTCGGCCAATGGGCACCGGCCTGCTCCGATGGAAATAGAGAAGATCTTCGGCGAGCACGTGTTCGACCTCGCCGAGATGAAGACCCGGCTTCCCAAGTCGATCTTCAAGGCCGTGCTGGCCACCATCGAGGAGCAAACACCCCTCGATCCCTCGGTAGCCGACGCCGTTGCGCTGGGCATGAAGGAATGGGCTCTGGAGAAGGGGGCTTCGCACTTCACGCACTGGTTCCAGCCCCTTACCGGGTCGACCGCGGAAAAGCACGATTCGTTCGTCACGCCTAACATTGGCGGCGGCGCGATCGCGGAATTCAGCGGCAAGGAGCTGTTCCAGGGTGAGCCCGATGCCTCGTCGTTCCCCTCCGGCGGGCTGCGCGCCACCTTCGAGGCGCGAGGCTACACGGCATGGGACCCTACATCTCCGGCGTTCATCGTCTCCGGTGCCGGCGGCAGCTACCTGTGCATTCCTACCGCGTTCGCGTCGTGGACTGGTGAGGCGCTGGACAAGAAGATTCCGCTGCTGCGCTCCATGACGGCGCTCGATCAGCAGGCGCGGCGTGCGCTTGCGCTGTTCGGCGTCGAGGCGAATCGGGTAACCGCGACGCTTGGCCCCGAGCAGGAGTTCTTCCTGATCGACCAGGAGTTCTACTACCGGCGGCCCGATCTGCTCACCAGCTCGCGCACGCTGTTCGGCGCAAAGCCGCCGCGCGGGCAGGAGCTGGAGGACCACTACTTCGGGTCGATGCCCGATCGCGTGCTCGCCTTCATGATGGAAGTCGAGCGCGAGCTTTACCGGCTGGGCGTGCCGGTCAAGACGCGGCATAACGAGGTGGCGCCGGGCCAGTACGAGATGGCACCGATCTACGAGAACGCGAATCTGGCCGCCGACCATCAGCAGCTGACGATGCTCACGCTGCGCAAGACCGCTCGCAAGTTCGGGCTGGTCTGCCTGCTGCACGAGAAGCCGTTCGCCGGCGTGAACGGGAGCGGCAAGCATCTCAACTGGTCGTTCGCCACCGCGGACGCGAACCTGCTGGAGCCGGGGGAGACGCCGCACGACAACATGCAGTTCCTGTTCTTCTGCACGGCGGTGCT
>DATKDD010000250.1:0-28438 GCA_035512875.1 Gemmatimonadaceae bacterium
CACCGCCGCCATCGGCTCCAACCGCCCAACCAGATTCGCCACCGCTTCGACGTGAACCGGGTGGACGGCGAACAGCAGTGCGGCAACGAGAGCCGCGGCCGGTGCGAGAAGCTGCAGTGCCACATACCACACCAGCAACGCGGCCGCCGCGTGCCAGAGCACGTTGACCGCGTGAAACCAACGCGGATCGCCGCCGCTTATCGCCCAATCGAGCGTGAACGAGATCGTGCCGAGCGGGCGATACTGCCCGCCCTGGCTCGGCGGAGGCCAGTATGACTCGGTGAACGCACGCCACAGCCCATCAATCGAGTGGACCAGCGGGTTGCGTAGCACGACCGGGCCATCGTCGAGCACGAAGCCGTTCTGCAGGGCATTGCCGTACACGAGCAGCGCGACGACTACCACGAGCAGGGGGGCAACACGTTGCAGCCACACTCGCGAGATGAGCTTTCCGGATTTGCGGTGTACAGCGGACTGTTCACCACTCACCATGGCGACCGGCTTGTGGTCGGCCGGTTCAATGAGCGGCTCGGGCGCGCTACCTGGCGCCGAGTCGCCAGCCCGCGCTGAGGGCGGTGCCGCGAATCGCCGCCGGCGGTGTTGGCGTGTCACACCTCTACGCCGTATCGCGTGAGCTTTCGGTACAACGTGGATGGATCGATGCCAAGCACGTCGGCCGCTCGGCTCTTGTTGCCACCCTCGTTCTGCAGCACCCAGAGGATGTAGCTGCGCTCTATCACGTCGAGCGTCGGGTTGAGCGGCGCGCGATCGGACACCACTGCTTCGGAGTTGCGACGTGTAACGCGCTCGGGTAACGACGAGAGCTGAATCTCGTCGCCCGGCGTTAAGATCACCGCACGCTCCAGCGCGTTCTCCAATTCACGAACGTTTCCGGGCCACTGATAGCACTGCATCGCCTCGACCGTTTCATCGCTGAGCCGCTTCGGTTCGCCGCCGTGCACCTCGGAGAGCCGCGAGAGAAAGTTGCTCGCGAGAAGTGGTATGTCGTCCGGACGCTGGCGGAGAGTAGGCAGATGCAGCGCGAACACGTTCAGGCGGTAGAACAGATCGCCGCGGAACGTGCCCCGCTTCATGTCCTCTTCCAGATCGCGATTAGTCGCGGCCAGAACACGAGTGTCGGTCGACTGCGCCTCGGTGGCACCGACGGGAATGACTTCGCGGCTTTGCAGCACGCGCAGCAGTTTGACCTGCGTAGAGGGGGTCGTCTCGCCTATCTCGTCGAGAAAGAACGTTCCCTCGGCGGCGGCCGTGAACAGACCGGCCTTGTCCTTCACGGCACCGGTGAACGATCCCTTCACGTGACCGAACAGTTCGCTCTCGAGCAGACTTTCCGGCAGAGCGCCGCAGTTTATCGACAGAAACGGGCCGTCGTTGCGCGGCGACAGGTCGTGTATGTACCGCGCCACTACCTCTTTACCGGTCCCGGACTCGCCCTGAATGAGCACCAGCGAATCGGTCGGCGCCACGGTCTCGGCAAGGCGGAGCAGGTCGAGCCACGACTTGCTGCGGCCGATGGGCCGGCCATGTCCTGACGAGTCCCGGCGCCTGATCTCCTGCCTGAGCGACCGGTTCTCGACCCTCAGCTGCCTGTGCTCGGCAGCCCGGCGCAGGATGGCGATCAGTTCATCGTTGACGAACGGCTTCTGGATGTAGTAGAAAGCGCCGGCGTTCACTGCCTGAATGGCCGAGCGCAGATCTGCCTGAGCCGTCATTAGAATGACCGGAAGGTCGGGATCCTGCTTGCGCACAGCCGAGAGCAGTTCGAGTCCGCCGACGTTCGGCATGCGCACGTCGGTCAGAATGATGTCCGGCGCGGCCGACGCCAGCGCCTCCAACCCCAGCTTGCCACCTAACGCAGCTTGCACGCGAAAACCGGCATTCTTGAGCAGAATGCCAAGCGTCTCGAGAATGCCGGTCTCGTCGTCGACGACGAGCACCAACGGCTTGTCGGCGGCTGGCGTCACGAAAGATCTCCGGTGTCGTGGGTCGAATGCGGAAGGAGGACCGTGAACGAGGTGCCGGTGACGGCGCTCTCGACGAGCACGACGCCGCGCAGAGCATCGATCGCGCGGTGTACGATCGGCAGCCCGAGCCCGGTGCCCCCGACCTTGGTGGTGAAGAACGGATCGAAGATCCGATCCCTGATGTCCTCACGGATTCCCGGCCCGGAATCGACGATGCGCAGTGAGACGGCATCGCGATCGAATGGCGTGCCCGGCGGCAGCTGAACAGCCGGAATCACCACGACCTCGATGCGCACCGCGCCGTTAGGCGGACTTGCCTGCACCGCATTGAGCGCGATGTTGAATGCAACGCGATGCAGAAGGTCTTCGTCCCCCTCGACGATCACCGGCTGCCGGGGTACCACGCACTGCACGGTGACGTCGGAGCGGCAGTCGGGATGGGCAGCCGCCAGGCTGGCCGCCGAACGGGCGACCGCGGCGATGTCCACCGGTCCGAGCCGTGTAACCCGAACACGCGCAAAGTCGAGAAATTCGGACAACAGACGGGAGAGCCGATCGGACTCTCTAACGATCAAATTGCCAAGTACACGCTCATCGTCGTTGGCCTTTGGCGAGGAGGAGAGCTGCTCGACGGCGCTGCGAATCGATGCGAGCGGATTCTTGATCTCGTGCGCCAGTGACGCACTCAGCTCGGTTACCGCCTCCAGGCGCTCGGCGCGCAGCCGCAGCGCTTCCATCCGCTTGTTGTCAGTGATGTCCTGAAAGATCGCCGTCGCGCTAACGCCGGAAGGTTCGCGGCCGGAATCGATCGTCATCGTCGTCAAGCCGATGGCGATGGAACGGCCGTCCCGGAGAATCGAAGCCTCACCGCGGTTGATGCGCACGCGGTCGCGCATCGTGCGCTCCATCGCGCGAAGAAGCCCGGGCGCGAGTGTCTCGAGCATTTCGCCCATCGGCCGGCCCACCGCAGCATCCGCATCCAGGCCGAGCAACCTTCCGGCTGTCGGGTTCACGTAAAGGAGCCGCCCGGAATCGTCGACCGTGAGTATGCCGCTGCCGATGTTCCGAAGGATGTCGTCTGCCTGCAGTCGCGCGAGCGCCAACTGAGCCTCGAGCTCCTCCTTTCCTGCACTCGCTTCGCGAAGCCGGGTTCCGAGGAAGGCTATGCCGACAGCGACACTGGCAAACACGATGAGTTGCAGCGTGACGCCCCACGACATCGTCGTGCGATGGGCCGCGAACAACAGGCTGAAATACATCGCGTTCGACAGCGCGGCTACGAACAAACCCAACCCAACGGGTAGCAACAGCGCTGCGGCGGCTATGACGAGAATGTAGAGCGCAGCAAGTTGTGAGGCGCCGCCGCCCGTCAGATGAATGATCGCCGTGACGAGACAGACGTCGAACAGCGATTGAGCAAGCACGAAACCGCGCGCTGGAAGCTTGCGTGCCTGCCAGGAATGCGCGAACGAGCCCGCTGTGAAGGCAATTGTGCCGAATAGCGCCAGCGCCGCGACGAGCGTGTCTCCCGCATCTGCGTCGCGCCAATGCGTGACTGCCGCCAGAAAGATGGCCACCGCGAGCGACAGTCGACCCAGATAGATCCAGCGAAGAATCCGCAGCGGCGAAAGCATGATGTAGGGGTCGTGGCGAGCCGCGGGCACTGCCACCGCGAACGGAATCGAGTGAGTCTTGCAGTTTGCACGCTGGCTCGGCCCCACCGATCCTCGCGTTTTGCTATATCTTGGACGACCAACCTCTCGAGGAGTTTCGTGGAAAGCGGGCACGAAGCACTGTCGGCCGCTGGTATCGCATGGCGTTTGTTGGCGGTCTTGCTGCTCGTGGCAGCGAACGGATTTTTCGTCGCTGCCGAGTTTGCACTGGTCGCCACGCGACGCAGCCGGATCGACCGTCTCGCCAGTCAGGGGAGCGTCGCGGCCAAGACCGTACAGGACACTCTGCGCCATCTCGACCGCTACATCTCGGGGACCCAGCTCGGCATCACGATCGCCTCGCTCTCGCTCGGATGGATCGGAGAGCTGACCCTCGCCAGCATGATCGACCAGGGATTCGCGGCCGCCGGCATTGGAGCTCCCGGCGCCGTCACACACACTGCCGCATCGATCACAATCGCCTTCATCATCATCACCTTCCTGCACATCGTCTTTGGTGAGCTGGCGCCAAAGTCGCTGGCACTCGCGCGGCCGGAGCCCGTCAGTATGTGGGTCGCGCGCCCGTTGCGCGTGTTCTCCAGGATCATGACGCCCTTCATCACCGTCGTGAACGGGGCGGCGAACCAGTTTCTCCGGTTGTTCGGGCTCACGACCGTCAGCGAGAGCGCACACGTCCACTCACCCGAGGAGCTGCGCCTGCTCGTCATGCAGACTCACGCGCACGGGCTGCTGGACGAAAGCGACCGCGCGATGCTTGCCGGAGTATTCGATTTCCATAACAAGCGCGCCCGCGATATCATGCGGCCGCGCACGGAGCTCATCGCGCTTCCGATCGATGCCAGCGAAGGGCAGACGCGGGCACTCGTTCAACAGGAGCGGTACTCGCGCTTTCCCGTGTATGATGGAACACTGGACAACGTCGTCGGCATCTTCATCGCCAAGGACCTCTGGTTCGATGACGGCTCGACGCCCTTCACCGTTTCGCGTTTCATGCGCGAAGCCCTGTACGTGCCTGGCAGCCGGCCGGCGGAACGCGTCATGGATGATCTGCGGCGCACGCGGGCGCAGTTGGCCGTCGTTCTGGACGAATACGGCGGTACCGCAGGGATGGTCACCATGGAGGACCTGGTCGAGGAAATCGTGGGGGATATCACCGACGAGTACGACATTCAGGCGCGGGATTCGGTGCAGATCGAGGGGGCGCTCGAGCTCGCCGGATCGATGTCTTTGGTAGATGTGCGCTCCGATCATGGAATTCCCATCCCGGAGGGAAGCTGGTCCACGCTTGGCGGATTTGTCTTCGCTCGGCTTGGCCGTCTGCCGAGAATCGCCGACAAGGTTTTACTTCCGGTGGGCGAACTGGAGGTGGTAGCAATGGCCGGGCGCCGTGTGGCAGCGGTGCGGTTCCGTCGAACGCCGGCCACCGCTCCATGAACGACGCCCTCGTCATAACGCCGGACGTGTCGATTCCGCGATCGGAGCTGACCGTGCGTGCCACGCGCTCGGGCGGACCGGGGGGACAGCACGTGAATACCTCTTCGACGCGTGTGGAACTCGTGTGGAACGTGCGAACCACGTCTGCCTTGAATGACGAAAATCGCGCACGATTGCTCACACGCCTCTCGCACCGGGTCGATTCCGAGGGCGCCGTGCGCGTAGTGGCCGGCGCGACCCGCAGCCAGCGTCGCAACCGCGATGACGCCGAGGAGCGATTGGTGGCACTGGTGAGGCGTGCGCTCGCCACTCCCCGGAAACGTATTCCGACCCGCGCGTCACGCGCCGCCAAAGAAGCGCGCCTCACAGCAAAACGCCGCCGCGGAGAGACAAAGAAGGCGCGGCGCCCGATGGATGAAGAGAGCTAGGAAATAGGAAATAGGAATAGGAATTAGGGTAGGTTGTAACGTTCCCCTGATTCCTATTTCCTATTTCCTATTTCCTATCCAGACATCCTGCTCCAGAACGACCGTCGGCCGAGATCAGCGCCCCAACGTATCCATTAGCATCGGTTTGGCTACCCACCAATTGGTGGCGTATCTTGTCACTCGTAAGCCGGTTCACGTTTTCCCGGATCAGCCATGACCGCGAGCGATTCAGCGATAGTCGGCGTCATTATGGGCAGCAAGAGCGATTACGATGTGCTCGCATCCGCGTGCGACGTCCTGGCGGAGCTAGGAGTATCGTACGAGACCCGTGTCGTTTCCGCCCATCGCACACCGGAATGGATGGCACAGTACGCCAGCAAGGCAGAAGCGCGCGGAATCGAGGTAATCATCGCCGGAGCCGGTGGAGCCGCTCATTTACCGGGCATGGTCGCCGCGCACACCGTGCTTCCCGTGCTCGGTGTTCCGGTGCCCTCGACCGTGCTCAACGGGCTGGACTCGTTACTCTCGATCGTCCAAATGCCCAAGGGCGTTCCCGTTGGTACGTTGGCCATCGGAAAGCCGGGAGCGGCGAACGCGGGGCTGCTTGCGACGGCGATCGTAGCCGCATCCCGCCCGGAACTGCGAGAGCGGCTGCGTGCGTGGCGCGCTGCGCGCAGCGAGGAGGTCCTTGGGCAGGAGTTGCCGTGACCCGGATCGTTCCCCCAGGTTCGACGATAGGCATTTTTGGCGGGGGCCAACTTGGCCGCATGACCTCGATGGCGGCTCGCGCGCTGGGCTACCACATTCGCATCCTCGATCCTGACCCCGAGTGCGCAGCACGGCCCGTTGCGGACGGCGTAGTAACGGCGGGCTTCGATGATCCGCTCGGAGCGGCGGAGTTGGCGCGCGCGAGCGACGTTGTCACCCTCGAGATCGAGAAGATCGCGCCGGCCAGCCTTCGCGCCGCGGCGCTGTACGCGCCGGTCCGTCCTGACGCTCACGTCATCGAGATCGTGCAGGACCGCGGACGGCAGAAGCGCTGGCTCGCCGAGCACGGGTTTCCGATGGGAGCCTACCGGGACGTCCACAGCGCCGGGCAACTCGCCACAGCGGTAACCGAGCTCGATGGCGCCGTGTTCGTCAAGTCGTGCGCCGGTGGGTACGACGGGCGCGGCCAGGCGTTGGTCGATTCGCCTGACTACGCGCATGCGGCTTGGCGAGCGATCGGAGGAGGACCCGCGGTCGCGGAACGCGCGCAGGACCTCGAGCTCGAGCTTTCGGTGATGGTCGCCCGCGCGCCAAATGGCGAGATGGTGGTGTTTCCCCCTGCCGTCAATCATCACGAGGATCGAATCCTCGTCTGGTCGGTGCTTCCCGGTGTCCTGCCGCCCGAAATCATTAGCCAGGCAACGGATCTCTCGTGTGCCATCGCCGACCAGATAGGCCTCGAAGGGTTGCTGGCCGTGGAGCTGTTCCTGCTCCGCGACGGCGCGCTGCTCGTCAACGAGCTCGCCCCGCGCCCGCACAACTCCTTTCACGCGACGGAGCGGGCGTGCGTTACCAGTCAGTTCGAGCAGCACGTGCGATCGGTGTGCGGGCTTCCGCTCGGCTCGACCGAGATCGTGACCCCTGCCGCCATCGTGAATCTGTTAGGCGATCTCTGGAACGATGGGCCGCCACGGTTCGAGCGCGCGCTTCGTCTTCCCGGAGTGCGGCTTCATCTCTACGGCAAGACGGGCGCACGCCCCGGACGCAAGATGGGCCACCTCTCCGCCATGGGCGCTACCCCCCAGGAAGCCGTCACGCGCGCGCAGGAGGCGATGGCTCTGCTCCACGCACCTGTGCGCTCGCCTGCCTGACGCATCGCGTAGATTCGCCCTTACTTCGCCGAAACGCGCTCCATGATGCTCGTTGAGGTCTGGGAGATCGGGATCGTCATGTTCGCCGCCAGCACAGCGACGGTGATTTCCGAGCTGTTCTCCATACGGCCGCCCAGCAAGCCACCCTTGGCGCTCACGTACAGCTTTCCAGTCACCGTGCCGGTGCCCTCGAGCGTCAGCTCGCTTCCGCCTTGCTCGCCTTGGCCGGTCATGGACACGGTGCCTGTGCGCTCGAGGATGATCGCATTCTCACCGTTGATCGTCGTGTCTCCTGCGACAGTCGAGGTCATCACCGCCTGCTGCTGGATCGTGAGCCCCTGCGCATCGAAGCTGTCGGAGACCGTGTCTACTACGCTCGCCCCACGCGTCGCAGCGTCCGGTAGGCGCACGAAAAACTGACGGACGTTCCGGAAGTCGCTCTCCGATGACGTCGAGTCCGTTGGCGCTACGAAGCTCAGCACCTTCCCGCGAGGTGACACGGTCCCGGTGACCGTCTTGCCTACCAGCTTGCTCAGCGCAGCCTGCATCTCGGGCGAATCTGTCTCGCTCGAGTCTATGGTGATGGCAAATCCGAGGGTGTCCCGGGTCCTGCGGTCGAGCTGCACCGTCACGTGCTGCGAAGCCTTGCGATCCATTTCCTGGATCTGCCCCATCATATCCTGCTTCTGGTGGAGCTCCGTGTTCATCCGATACGTGAATGTGCCGGGGACATATGCCAGATCCTGCGCCTCAGCCGTTCCCGCGATCGCAACGAGCACGCTCGCGGCAACTGTGATCCTGAGCTTCATGATTCCTCGTTTTCGTGAGTGTAACCGATGCCGGAGCGGCTTGGAAAGCTAGCTCGGCAAGGGCGCAACCGCGCCCTTCGCTGGATGCCGTGCTTTCGGCCGCTTGCCTACCGTATCCACAGTGATACCCCATATCCACTGTAAAACCCCACGATTCGAGATTCCTTCACTGAGCCGCCGCTTATGCAAGCGTCGGGAGCGACGGGTAGATGAGGCTGAGCATCACCGCAACGGCGTCACAGGGTGGCGGGAACGAGAGGTCCGGATATCTTAACTGGGACCCGCCAAGCCACCCTCCCATCCTCGCCACGAGGACCCTTGCCGCCAACCGAACTTCGGCCGCGCAGCGCAACCGAGATCATCGACGCCGCGTTTCAGATCCTCAAGAATCAGTACGGCACCTTTGTCGTGCTCGCCGCACTCGCATATCTACCGTACATCATCATCATGCTGGTGATCGGCGCCTCCACGAGCGGCGTCTCGGCGGATGCGGCGAACGAAGCAGCGATCAGTGCCGGATTGCTGGCGCTCCCAGTCGCCTTGATCTGGTTTCCGATTGCCGAGACGGCGGTGCTCGTTGGGGCTTCAGACGCCCTCCTCGGCAAAGAGGTGGACGCGGGCGCTGCACTGAAAGTCGTACTATCGCGATTCGGGAGCGTGCTCGGCGCGGCGATCCTCAAGGGACTGCTCGTCATATTCGCGATGATGTTCATCATTGTGCCTGGCGTGATCGCCTGGCTGGGGCTGTTCGCTACTCCGGCGGTCGTGGTGTTCGAACGTCTGGGCGCCACCGAGTCGATCGGCCGATCCTGGAATCTCGCAAAGGGCATGAAGGGCAAGGTATTGGGAGTCATGTTCCTCGTGTACCTGATGGTGCTCGCGGTCCAGCTCGCGGTCACTATCATTGCCGCGGCAGTGGGCATGAACGAGATAACGGCCAACATCGCCGCATCGGTGCTCGTGATCTTCATCTATCCGCTGATCGGCATAGCTACGGCGCTGCTCTACTACGACGCCCGAATCCGGAAGGAAGGGTTCGATGTGCAGGTGCTTGCCGGTGAGCTGCAGGGCGCAACTCCCGCGGCGGCGTACCCGGACACGCGTTGACCCCAGCGGGGCAGATCTCCGATGCCGCGATTCGCGACACGCTCGCCGCGGTATTTGCCGGTGAGGAATTCACCAGCGTAGCGCGGGAGACGCTCTTCTCGCGCATCATCCACTGGATAGGCGAGATTCTGCGTGAGCTTCAAAGGCTCACCGGCGAATCCCGGCTTCTCTACTACACCGTGCTTATCGCGGCAGTGCTCCTGGTAGTTGGCATAATCGCAAGAGCAGTGTACGTGGCATATGCGGGAGGCGCGCTGGGTGGCCAACGTGCGCGCCTCTTTTCTGGCGCGGCACGTGGTGACGCGGATGATCCGTGGAGCAGGGCGCAGCGATTGGCCGCCGAAGGCGACTTCACGGCCGCTGCTCACGCGCTGTATGGCGCCGTACTTCTCAACGTCTCGAGCGCAGGACTCGTGAGGCTGCACGACGCCAAGACCATTGGCGATTACCTGCGGGAGATGCGCGCCCGGGCGTCGGCCAGACTCGTCCAGACGTTTCGCGAGTTCTCACGCGGGTATGAGCACGTCGTTTACGGGCTGGGGGAATGTGATCGAGCGCGGTATGAGCGCCTGTACGGACTGGCGAGCCAGATCGTGAGCGATGGCTAGACTGCTGCGCTGGTTGCTCACCCCGTGGTTCGTCCTCGGCTTGCTGCTGGTGGTCATCGTATTGGCGGTGCTGTTCACACCGGTGCAGCCGATTGGGTATTCGTATCCACTCCTCACCACGCATTCGGCAGCGCACGGCGGGGCGATGGCTTTGTACCATGCTGCCGACCGTCTCGGGTGGGATGTCGAGCGTCTCGAGCGTCCGATGCGCCACGGCACGGATTCCGTGGCCGTATATGCGGTCCTCGGTGCACCGGAGCCTCTCACCAGCAGCGACGTGAGTACGCTATTAGGTGCCGTCTCGCGCGGCGCGGGTCTGCTTGCGGTTCTTACACGCAACTCGGCACTCGGGGACTCGCTAGGCGTAAATGTCACCCGGACTCGCATTGAACGCCCGGTGGCTCCGGCCGGACCGCTGGCGCGTGCTCGCCGCGCCCAGGAAGTCGGTTCAGCGCCTGGCGAGCCGCCGTTGCCCGGGGCCAACATCGTGCTCCGCTTCGAGGGTTCCCGGCGTGCCATAACGCGGCTACTCGAGCTTCCGGGAGCAATCGACTCGTCCGAAGTCACGACCCGAGATCCGTCGGATACCTCCAGAGTGCCGGCCGTCGCGGCGGCCTTCGACTACGGACGCGGACGGGTTGTCGTCGTCTCCGACCCCTCCATCCTGCGCAACGTCGAGCTTCGCGACACCTATGCGGGCGTCATCGCCATTCGCCTGCTCGAAGCCGCCACGCCGGACGGCGTTGCGCGGCTGGTTTTTGACGAGTATCACTTCGGGTACGGACAGCGGAGTACGTTTGCCGGCCTTGTCTGGCGTGCGCTGTTCGACACGCGCCTCGGCCGCCTGACCGTTACCGTTGCCGTCGCCGCACTGGTGTTGCTGCTCGCGGTGGCGCCGCGGGCGATCAAGCCGCCACCAAGGGCATCGATCGAGCGCCGATCGCCCCTCGAGCACGTTGGAGCCCTCGCCCGCGCGTACCAGACGATCGGCGCTTCGCAGACGGCGATGCGAAGGCTCGTGCGCGGCCTGCGGCGGCGGCATACGCCGGCCGGCTCCAGCGTGCCTGACGACGCATATCTGGAGGCGCTCGTGCAACGCCACCCCCTTGTCGCCGGCGACGTTGAAACAGTGCTCCGCGCGCTGCGCCAGCCCGTGACGGCGGCCGCACTATCCGAAGCCGCGCGTGCGCTCGAGCGCGTGGAGCACGACGTCTATCCTTCCTCCACTCTCGTTCGCACATGACTGTCATTCAGACCCTGACGGCGGAGCACGTGGCCGCCACAATGCGCGAAGTGCGCGACACGGTTGCGCAGCGGGTGATCGGGCAGGAAGCCGCGATCGACGAGGTGCTGGTGGCGTTCCTGGCGCGCGGTCACGCGCTCATCGAAGGGGTGCCGGGCACGGCGAAGACCATGCTCGTGCGGGCCCTGGCCGGCGCTCTGAATGCACGGTTCGGGCGTATTCAGTTCACCCCGGACCTGATGCCGTCGGACATAACGGGAATCACCATTCTGCGCGACGAGGGCCGACGTTCGGAGTTCATTCCCGGCCCGATCTTCACCGATCTGCTGCTTGGCGATGAGATCAATCGCGCGCCTGCGAAAACCCAGGCGGCATTGCTCGAAGCGATGGCCGAACGCCAGGTGACCGTCGATGGCGCGTCGCGCCCGCTCAGCGAGCTGTTCACGGTGATCGCGACGCAGAATCCCGTCGAATACGAAGGTACCTATCCACTCCCCGAGGCTCAGCTCGACCGGTTTCTTCTGAAGATCCGCATTGGCTATCCCTCCCGCGAGGCGGAACTGCAGATGCTCGCCAACTACACGGCTGGATTCGATGCCGAGCGAACGGCGGATGTGGTCCCTGCTCCGGTGATGACGGAGGAGTCGTGCCGCGCCATTCGACAGGCGGTCGATGGCGTCAAGGTCACCGAGGAAGTGCGCGAGTACATCGCGGCAATCGTTCGGGTAACGCGAGAGGATACGGCGCTGACGCTGGGTGGCTCCCCACGCGCCACCGTCGCGCTGTTCCGGGCTGCGCGCGCCGCCGCGCTGCTCGCCGGCCGCGATTTCGTCACGCCTGACGACGCTAAGGACTATGCGTTGCCGGTGCTGCGCCACCGCGTCGTGCTCGCACCGGAGCTCGAAGTCGAAGGACGATCCGCCGACGACGTGCTCCTGGGCCTGCTCGCGCGCGTGCCGGCGCCGCAGTAACGACGCCGGCGGAGCGAGTGCGATTTCTGCTCGGCCTGCCCTTCCCATCACGCCGCCTCGCCGCGGCACTCGCCGCATGTGCGCTGCTCTGGCTCATTCCGGGCACCGCTGGCCTGGTGCTCGCCTCAGCCGCGCTGCTCGCACTCCTGTCGATCTCCATCGTCGACATGGTGCACTTGCCGAACGCAGCGGCAGTCGATGTGGTACGCAATCTGGCCGATAGCGTGGGGGTGGGCGACACGGTCGAGGGTGAGTACGTAATCCGTTCGAGATGGTTGCGGAAGATCCACATCGCGCTGTTCGATGAGCCGGGCGCCGGCGTCGTCAGGCACGCGGAGCGACCGTTCACGCTCACCCTTCCGCCGGGGAGCGAGCGCGTGATTCCGCTCGAGCTCGAGGGACGCACTCGCGGAAGCTGGTCACTCGGCCCGATTGCCCTTCGCGTGCGAACGAGACTAGGCGTCATGCAGCGCACGCTGCGCTACCTCGAAGACGGCCCGAGCATCACGGTGACGCCGTCAGTCAGTGGCGTCGCACGCTACCGGCTGCTCACCCTGCAGCACCGAATGCGCGATCTGGGTATCCGCAGCACGCGACGCCGAGGCGAGGGCACCACGTTCTCCCATCTGCGCGAGTATCAGCGAGGCGATGACCCGCGGCACATCGACTGGAAGGCCACCGCACGACGGCGGCAGCTCATTTCGAGGCAGCACACCGTGGAGCAGGGGCAAACGGTCATCATCGCCGTGGATCTCGGCCGAATGATGACGCAGTTCGCCGGGCCTCTGCCGCGGCTCGAGTACGCGCTCAACTCGTCGCTGGTGCTTGCCGATATCGTCGCGAGCTCCGGCGACCGGGTGGGGGTGATGGCATTCGACGATGAGGTGCGAGCCTTCGTCCCGCCCATGGGCGGGCCGGGCGCCGTCGCGCGTGTTCGTGAGGCGCTGCTCCCCCTCCGTGCCACCATGGTCGAGCCGGACTACGCGCTGGCATTTCGTACGCTGACAGCCCGGCATCGAAAACGATCGCTGATCGTGCTGTTCACAGATGTGATCGATGTGCGGGCGTCGCAGGCCCTCATCGCGTACACCACGCGCAGCGCGGCTCGGCATCTGCCGCTGGTAGTGGCGCTGCGCAACGAGCAGCTGATCGGGGCCGCGGTTGCCGAATCGGGCGGCGAATCCGCGGCGATCTACGAGCGCGCCGCCGCCGAGGAATTGCTGCAGGCGCGCGACGACGCGCTGTTACGCATGCGACGCGCTGGAGTCTCGGTGCTGGACGTGCCTCCGGAAGCGATGACGGCGGCGGTGATCAACCGCTATCTGGAGTTGAAGGCGCGCGCATCGCTGTAGGCAAAGCCTTCCACCGGTACGCTTTCGGCGTTGCCCCTGCCTAGCGACAGAAATCCGGCGAGCACCATCGCCGTCAAGGCCGAGACGGCGAACTTCCACTCGATCGGCCAGACGAGTGGCGAGATGAACCCTTCGATTGCGCCGGCCACGACCAGCAGCATTGTCGCGCCGGCGATGAGCCGGATCGCCCGGCGCCCCCGCACGACCAACGCCTCACGTCTCGTCAGGCGCCCGGGAAGCAGGATCGCCGCCGCCAGGTGGAACGCGCCTCCTCCCGCCACGCATATGGCGAATAGTTCCAATACGCCGTGCGGTGCCACGAACGCCCAGATCAGATGCCCCACGCCCATGCTCTCGAACAGGCCAACCGCGCCGCCGATCATCACCCCGTTCGAAACGAGCAGCACCACCGTAAGCACCCCTGCCGTCATTCCCGAGGCGAAGGCGGCGAACGTAACCTGAATGTTGTTGGTCGCCACGCCGGTTGCCAGCAGTGGGAGCGGAATCTCCTCGTCCTTGGGGAGATAGCCTTCGCCCATCGCCTCACGCGCCCGCGCACTCTCAGCGCGCTCCACCATCCCCGCCGGCATCAACTCGTACGCGAGCGGCGGCGACTGCACGATCGCGACGTACGTAGCGATCGCCGGGCCGAACAACAGCAACGCGGCGAGCGCGATCTGCCTCCACGACATGCGAATCTCGGCCGGCACGGCGCTGGTGAGGTAACGCCGGGCTGCCCGCCCTGGAGTGCCGCGCTGCCGGTACAGCAGGTTGTGACCCGCAGCCACGAGGCGGCTGAGCTGGTATACGGCATCGTGCTCGCGGCCGCCTGACGCGGTGCGCAGCCTCGCGAGGTCAGTGGCGATCTCGCGGTACAGCGCCACGAACTCCGTTACCTCGCTTTCCCGCATCCCTGCGAGGCCGATGCGCTGCGCCATCGCCAGGCGGACCGCAAAGTCCTGCCAGCGTGCGGCACCGCGTGCCACCAGCGCATGCTGCTCTCGCGCCGCGCCCCGGGCATCGCGCGCCGCTCCGCCTCGGGCCCGTGCTGAACGCTCCTGCGCGTACAGCCGCGCCAGCGCCGTCTGCGGAACTGTCGCGTCGGGAAGGTGCCCGGCAAATCGTTCTGCCAGCTGTGCCGACAGTGCGTCGCGGTGGCGCGGATCCAGCTCGGCTCGCCGCTCCATGAATCGATGCAGCAGCGCGTACTCCTCCTCGGTGAGCGAAGCCGCGGCTGAATCCGCTTCGCCCTCGGAATCGCCGGGCGCATGCACCGGCACGTGCCGTACGTGCTCCCGCACGACGATGGTGCCCGCCGCCATGTCGCCCAGCCGTTTTCCCGAGCGCGAGGCGACGGCGAACAGCAGGCCGATCAGCGCCGTGGGGAACGGCTGCATATCGAGCAGGCGAACCAGATTGCGCACCGACGACGCCGCCAGGCTCACCGAGTATCCGCCGTCCTGTACGACGCGCAATCCGAGCATCCGCTTGCCCGGAGTCTGCCCGTCGCGCAGTCCCTCGAACAGCACGTAGTAGCCCCAGATGATGCCAAACGAGACGACCAGTCCGATCGCGAGCACCCACGACCCTTCCCCCAGGTACACGAATCCCGGAGTGATCACCAGCAGCCCGACCGCCATGATCATGATGCCGATCAGCGACAGATCGATGACCGCGGCCAGCGAGCGGGACCCGATTCCGGCGATCGTCACGGAGACGCTCACCTGCTCCGGCGTCTCGATCTCCACCACCTGGTCGAGCGACTGCGTGATGCGCGTGGCAGTAGCGTCAGGCAGCGAGCTGGTCAACCGGTTCGCTCCGCTACGGTAGCCACGTTGGCCACATTCCGCTCGACCACGGGGAAGTACAGTTCGAACCGCGTACCCTCACCCGGCGTACTGTGCACGGAGATGAATCCTCCGCTCTGGCGAACGATCGCGTAGACGGTGGCGAGTCCCAGTCCCGTTCCACGCCCCGACGATTTCGTCGTGAAGAACGGCTCGAAGATTCGCTCCTTCGTCGCTGCATCCATTCCCTCACCCTTGTCGCTCACCGTGAGCCGGACACAGTGTTCACCCGTGTCGGGCTGCACCAGCACGAATTCCGCTGGTGCCTCGGCCTGGCCACACTCTACCACTATGGTGCCGCCATCCGGCATGGCATCACGTGCATTTATGACCAGGTTCACCAACACCTGCTCGAGCATCGTCGCATCGACCAGCACCATGCACTCGCCGGAGCATTCGACCACCAGCCGGGCATCGCCCACCAGCCGCTTCAGCATGAGCGTCGTCCCCCGCACCACTTCGGCCAGGTCCAGCACCGAAGGCGCGGCTGCCTGACGACTACCGAAGCTGAGCAGCCGTTTGGTCAGTTGCGCGGCGCGTCCCGTCACCAGATCGATCTCCTCCAGCCCTTCGTGCATCGGAGAATCCGATGCCGCATCCATCTGCAGAAGCTGTACGTTACCCCTGATCGCGGTAAGCAGGTTGTTGAAGTCGTGGGCGATTCCGGCGGCCAGCCGGCCGAGCGCGTCCATTTTGTGCGCCTCGTGCAACTGTGCCTCCAGGGCGCGCCATTCGGAAATATCGCGCGAGTTGAGGACGATCCCGCCCACGAACGGATCATCAGACAGATTGCGGCAGACCGACAGCAGCCGCCGCCAACCACCGTTCTTGTGTCTGAACCGGTACTCGACCGTCAGCGTATCCCGCTCGCCCGCGACTATTCTGTCCAGCATCTCCTGCACCTGCGCGACATCGTCGGGATGCACCAGATCGAGCAGCAACGTCCCCAGCAACTCGTCAGGCGCATAGCCGGCGACCCGCTCGTTCGACAGGCTGTCGAACAGTACCGTGCCGTCGGGGGCGATGACCGTCACCAGCTCGGCCGAATACTCGGTCAATCGGCGGTACATTTCCTGGAGCCGGCGGCGCCCTCGGGTCTCCGTCATCGCCGGCGTCGTATCGCTAACCACCACGACTGCGCCGGTGCCCTCGCCATCCGCCGTGCGCAGTGGCGCGACCCTCGCGGACACGAACTGCGGATCCCCATCCACCGATCCGTATCGGTTGAACTGGCCCTCCCACGACGCGCTCTTCCCTTCCAGCGCGCGCGTCACCAGCAGGTCGAGATCCGGGATCGGCAGCAACGACTCCAGCGACGACGCGTGACCGCCGACTGTGTGCTCCCGGCTGCGACCGGTGAGGCGCGCCAGACAGGGATTCCAGATCCGGCAGCGGCGCTCGGTGTCGAATACGGCTATTCCTTCTCCCGATATTTCGAGGAGCGCCGTCGTCAGGTGATCCGCGTCGTCCACCCGGGCCGCGTAGCGAGCGCGGTGCCATTCGACCTCGCCGGCGATCACCCCGGCAATGTCGGCGAGTATGGCTGCGTGCTCCGTCTCCCACGCTCGCTGGCGGCGATCGATCACCGCGAATGCCCCGATCCGTTCCTCACCGATCAAAATGGGCAGCGCCCAATATTCCAGCACGCCAAGCTGCGCCAGAGAGACGCGACCACGTACCGGCGCGCGGCGCCGATCCTCTCCATCGCCGGCCGCGGCGATCACCTGATTGGCGAGCGCTTGCTCGAGCGGAGCGCCCTCGATCGACTCCCATGCCCCGGACTCCGCCCGCCGAATCAGCCGAACGGCGCGATCCGGCCCGTGAAGGGCGAAGAGCGCAAGGGGCACACGAAGCGCGCCGACCGCCAGCCTGAGCGCCTGATCGACACCACGCTGCGCACGAGGATCGAGCCGGGCAACGGATTCGGACGACGGCGAAACCGAGCTAAATTCGGGACGCTCTGAAATCGAGGTCATTTCCTGCCAAAAAAAGGGCGATACCGAATAGTTAGCCTCTTTGGTAGGCGCGGGGAACCATGGCGCCTACCGGTGCCCGACGCATGAGTTTGGCGCTGAGTCACCTTTCCGCGGGCAGCTTGACTCCCGGCATCGCTCGGCGGCCGGGGTTGTCCATTAGTTGCCGCCTGATTCTCAGCGGTCCCCGAATATTGCCTAGCACCTACCGAGCAACCAAGTGTCGTTTGCTTCTCCCTCTCGCAGGAGGCGTCGGCCCGAATGATGAACTCTACGACATCCATACGTTCCCGCGGTATGGGGGCAGGCGCCCGGCGTTAACTTTCCAGCGCGCCGCTCGACTACGCGTCCCTGTTTCGGAGTCTCCTGTAATGTACCGATCGCTCGTCCTTCCGCTTGCCGCAGCAATCCTGGTGCCGCTTACCGGTGCCCTTCCTGCTCAAGAGCCCACTTTGCCGGACACCGCCCTCCACGCGGCCCTTCCCATCGATCCGGCGCTCCTGCATGGGAAGCTGGATAACGGCATGAGGTATTTCATACTGCGCAACGGCCGGCCGGAGAGCCGTGCGGAGCTCCGGCTCGTCGTCGATGCGGGGTCGGTGCTCGAGGATGACGATCAGCTCGGGTTGGCCCATTTCGTGGAGCACATGGCTTTCAACGGCACGAGGAACTTTCCGAAGAACGAGCTCGTGCATTTTCTCGAGTCGATCGGCATGAGGTTCGGCGCGGACCTCAATGCATACACGTCGTTCGACGAAACGGTGTTCATGCTCACCGTACCGACGGACACCGCGCGGCTGCTTCCGCGTGGCATTGAGATTCTCGCTGATTGGGCCGTCGGCCTTACTTTCGACAGCGCCGAGATCGAACGAGAGCGCGGTGTGGTGATCGAGGAATGGCGGAGTGGGCGGGGCGCCGGACGCCGGATCAGAGATCAGCAGTTCCCGGTCATTTTTCACGACTCTCGTTATGCCTCACGCCTGCCGATCGGCGAGCGCGGCACGCTCGAGGGATTCGCGCCGCAGGAACTGAAGCGGTTCTATCGCGACTGGTACCGGCCCGACCTCATGTCGGTGGTGGCCGTCGGAGACTTCGATCCTCGCGAGGTGGAGTCGCTGATTCGCAAGGCATTCGAGCCGATTCCGGCAGTGGGTACGCCTCGCACCCGCGAGCAATTCCCGGTGCCGCCGCACGATTCCACGCTCATCACCGTAGTCACCGACCCCGAGGCTACGTCCTCGTCGGTCGCGCTCTACGTCAAGCGTCCGGCGCGGGAGGACACCTCGGTTGGAAGCATGCGCCGCGGCCTGGTGGAGCGGATGATGATCAGCATGCTCAACGAGCGCTTTCAGAAGTTGGGGCTCTCTCCTGATGCGCCGTTCGCCAGCGCGGGAGCGGGACAGGGTGCGCTGGTTCGTTCGTCCGAGGTAAGCCTGCTGTCGGCCGTGGCGAAGCCGGGACGGATGAGCGAATCACTCGAGGCGCTGCTCACCGAGGCGGAGCGCGCGCGCAGGCACGGCTTCACCGGGGGAGAACTCGAGCGCGCCCGCACGAACCTCCTGCGCGGATACGAGCGCACCTATCAGGAGCGCGACAAGATTCCTTCAGCCGCCCACGCTTCCGCGCTCGTACAATATGCACTGGGTGAGGACGCAGCTCCGGGCATTGCGGCGGAATATGCACTCGCCACACAGTTCATTCCGTCGATCACACTGGATGAAGTCAACGGCGTCGCGCGCGAGTTTCTCGCGGCGACCAGCCGGGTGATTGCCGCGTCCGCGCCACGCAGCGACTCGATACCCGTCGCGACGGCCGATGAGCTGCGCGAGGTCTTTCAACTCGTCCAGCGCAGGGAGATCGCCGCCTACGTCGACTCCGTGTCGGATGCGCCGCTCATTGCCGAGCTTCCCGCTCCCGGACGGATCGTCGAGACACGCATGGTCGATACGGTCGGCGTGCAGGTCTGGACGCTCTCCAACGGCGCCAAGGTGCTCATCAAGTCGACCGATTTTCAGGATGACCAGGTGCTGTTCTCGGCCTATAGCCCCGGAGGCAACTCTCTCGTACCGGAATCTGCCTATCGCCGTGTAGCACTCGCCGACTATGTCGTCTCGACCGGGGGACTCGGAGCGCTGTCGCTGCTCGACCTCAGAAAGAAGCTGACGGGCAAGGTCGCCAGCGTGAGTCCGAGCATCTCCGCCTACGAGGAACGTCTCAATGGCAGCGGTTCACCGAAGGATCTCGAGACCCTGTTTCAGCTGATCCATCTCCATTTCACGGCGCCGCGCACCGATTCCGTGGTATTCGAGGCGCTCAAGCAGAACATCACGGCGACCTTGGCGAGCCGCGACAAGAATCCCAACGCCGTGTTCTCCGATACGATTTCAGTGACGATGTCGCGCAACCACCCGCGCGCGTTTCCACTCACACCGGCCCGGCTCGACTCGGTCGACGTGCGAGCCTCGCTCGAGCTGTACCGGGACCGGTTCGCCGACGCGAGCGATTTCACCTTCATCTTCGTGGGCACCTTCGCGCCCGACACCCTCCGGCCGCTCGTGGAACGGTATCTCGCGTCCCTGCCGTCGATCAATCGTGTGGAGGTTGGGCGTGATCTGGGCATCCGGCCTCCGCAGGGCGTGGTAGAGAAGACGGTGCGACGGGGAGTCGAGCAGAAGAGCCGGACAGTGCTCAGCTTTACCGGTCCGGCCACCTATTCAGCCGAGAACCGGGTCGCCATGTCTGCACTCGACGCCGTGCTCGACATCGAGCTGCGCGACCGGCTGCGTGAGGCGTTAGGTGGGACGTATGGCGTGAGCGTGAGCGCTTCGGTTTCGCGAGTGCCCTGGGAGCGATACGACTTCACGATCAGCTTCGACTCCGACCCGGCCCGCGTCGAGGAGCTCACGCGCGCTGTATTCGACCAGATCGACAGCGTGAGGACCCGGGGCGCGTCGGACGACATTCTCGCGCGGGTTCACGAAATCGCGCGTCGCGATCACGAGACCCGACTGCGGCAGAACGGCTTCTGGCTCGGACAGCTCGGCGCACGACAGCGGGATGGCGAACCGCTCGAGTCGATCCTGACCATCCCCGACCGGATTGCCGCGGTGGGATCGTCCACGATCCGCGAGGCTGCGCAGCGCTACCTGCGATCCGATAATTACGCGCGATTCACGCTGCTGCCCGAGGAGGATGCAACCGCCTCGCCGACACCCTAACGGGCGCCGGCGAGCTGCCGCAGTACCGCATCGTCGAGCCGGTGGCCGCCGGCGAATCGGACGAGCTCGTGGTCGATGCCCGAGGCGAAGAGCCGGGCCCGCGCCGCCGCAAGCGGCTCTTCTCCTACCAATCGGTCCCGTTCGCCGGCAACGATCGTGACGGTCATTCGTGAAAAGCGTTCGGCGTAGTCATCCAGCGCGAGGTCGTGAGGCAGTCCGCCGGCCCACAGGGTGAGCGCGTCGGCACGCGCGTTGCCGAGCGCCAGCCAGCGCACCACCGTTGCAACTCCTTGCGAGAAGCCGAGCACATGGACGCGCGCACCGACCGTCGGCAGCTCGCCAAGCACCGTCGCATAGACCGCGTCCAGGTAGCCGACGTAGTCCCCAATCTCCGCCTCGCGGTCCTCTCGCGTCATCCACGTGGCACCGACGCGACGCGACGCGCCGCCCTGATCCAGCGCATCGAGATAGAAGCGGGATAGCGCCTCGGGCGCCACAATGATCCGCTCGGCGCTCGCCAGCGGCTCCAATCCTTGCGCAAAGGATGCGGCGAGCTGCCCGTAGCCGTGGCAAACGAACCAAATGTCGCGCACCGCTGCACCCGGTGTGCCGAGGACGTAGTACCGCGCGGTGCGCCAGGTGCGAAGAGGACGCTCGATCATCGTAAGGTCGGGTGCGACAGTCGGGTGGTCGCCGCGCGCCACCGGGATGAAAAAACGGTGCGCGAACTCCAGTCGGTAGAAAAGACGGGAATTCGTGCACCGGCTGCCTGGCTACGCCAGCGCGCCGCTCAGTTCTTGTGGCGGAAGGTGATGCGTCCGCGGCTCAGATCGTAAGGCGACACCTCGATCGTTACCCGGTCGCCGGCGAGGACACGAATGCGAAACCGCCGCATCTTCCCCGCAAGCGTAGCCAACAGGTCGTGGCCGTTGGCAAGTGCGACCCGGAAGGTCGCGTTGGGCAGTACCTCGGTGACCGTTCCTTCGAGCTCGATCGATTCTTGTTTAGCCATACGTGCGCGTGTGAGATCGGCGAGGCGTCGGGCTCGAGCGTGCCGCGCCGCGCACATCTCGCCTAGCGATCACTCGAACGCGTACGGGAACGCCTGCGTGCCGCCGATGCCTTGAGCTGGCGCGCCTCGCTCGGCTTTACATAGTAGCGCTTGCGGCGCAGGTCACGGAGAATCCCCGAGCGAGCCATCTTGCGCTTGAACGCCTTCAACGCGATCTCGATGCGATCGCCATCCTCCAACAGAACTTCGACCATTCTCCCTCGACCTCCGGAACGAGTTGAGCGTACAACCGCCTATCGCGAACGCAACAACAACGGAACGGGGCCACCCTGGAACTGGTCCGGGTGGCCCCGCGCTCGTTGTCCACCACGGTGGAGATAGGCGATTGCGGAGCGAGCCACCGCCACACGCGGCAGGTACTCGGATCGCGGCGCCGGTCATAGGCGCCGCATGTCGTTACAACATACCCGCTTAGACGCTTACGGTCAACGTGCGTCACCCACCGCGCAGCGCGGTGGCTTCGGCCACCCGGCGTACTCCCAACATGAAGGCAGCAGTCCTGAGCGGCACCCCCGCCTCATCCGACTGGCGCACCACGTTTGCAAACGCCGCCCGCAGCGTGGTTTGCAGCAGTTCGTCCACCCGCTCGCCCGTCCAGCGCATACGCTGCGTGTTCTGGACCCACTCGAAGTAGGAGACCGTCACACCCCCGGCATTCGCCAGGATGTCGGGTACTATCTGGACACCGCGTTCCTCGAGCGCCGCATCGGCCGTCGCTCCGACTGGAGCGTTTGCTCCTTCGACGATCAGCTTTGCCCGTACATTGCCGGCATTACCCCCGTGGATCGCGTTCTCCAGCGCGGCCGGCACCAGCACATCCACGTCGAGCGCCAGTAGCTCTTCATTCGTGAGCGGTTCCACGTCAGAAGAGTCGTGAATACCTCCTTCGCCGGCTGCCCGCATGAGCCCGGGAACGTCGAGCCCGCCACCGTTGAATACGCCGCCCTTGACATCACTCACTGCCACGACCCGGGCGCCGGCAGAGGCGAGAAAATGCGCGGTCCAGCTTCCGACGTTGCCGAATCCCTGGATTGCCACGGTGGCGCCCTTCAGCTTCTTCCCGAGCCGTGAGAGAGCTTCCTCGGTGACGATCGCGACGCCACGCCCGGTCGCCGAAAGGCGTCCTAACGATCCGCCAAGCGCGAGCGGCTTGCCGGTGACCACGCCGGGGGTGTAGCCGTGGAACTTGGCGTACTCATCTAAGATCCACGCCATCACCTGCGGATTGGTGTTCACATCAGGGGCCGGAATGTCCTCGTTTTCGCCGATCAGGAGGTGGATGCGTCCCACGAATTTGCGCGTCAGGCGCTCCAGCTCCTGGGGATGGAGCTCCGAAGGATCGCAGTCGATCCCGCCCTTGGCGCCGCCATAGGGCAGGTCTACCACGGCGGTCTTCCAGGTCATCAGCGAGGCGAGCGCCCGTACCTCATCCAGCTCCACCCGGGGATGGTAGCGGAGCCCGCCCTTCATGGGGCCGCGCGAGTTGTCGTGTTGAATGCGAAATCCCCGAAAAGTGCGCATCCGGCCGTCTCGCAGGCGCAACGGCAGCTCCACCATCAACTCCCGAAACGGCGTCTTGAGGGAGAGCTGCATCTCCTCCGGCAGGGCGAGCCGCCGCGCCGCACGGTCGAACTGATAGTTGACCGCCTCGAACGGGCTCATGGAGTCGTGGGGGATGGACATGGGTCGGGAATCGGGAAGCGGGAATGGGGAATCGGAAAATCGGGAGTCGGGAAGCGGGAAGCGGGAATCGGGATCCAACATGGAATCGAGGCCCACAGGCTGCGGTCTCCTTCTACCAGAATAGCACGATTTCGGGATTGGACAGAGTCGCCGCACCGATTCACGACCCCAAGCCTCGATTCCCGATTCCCGATTCCCGATTCCCGATTCGTCAGGCAGTCCCATGGCGTATCTTCCGCCCGCGCTTGCGCTCGGCACGTCCATAGGCCGATCTTACGGCTTGCAACCCTTGCGCGCGGCTCTGCACCGCTCTGCCGCGCGCGGCATTCACCGCGTGCACCGTGACTGTTTCTCGCCGGCTGCTTCTGCTCGTCCTCCTGGCGGGGTTCGCCCTCGTACTCGCGCTCCCTGCACTCGTGGGCCTGGGCACCAGCTGGCTCTGGTTCCGCGAGGTTGGTTACCAGGTCGTATTCGGCACGCGTATCACGACGGGCGTGCTGCTGTTCGTGATCGCCGGCGCCGTGGCGTTCGCCGCGCTCTATCTCAACCTCCGGTTCGCCCAGCGCGGCATGGTGCCCGACCCGATCGTCGTGCGCCTCACGCCGGTCGCCCCTGCCCTCGATATTACCGATCGTGTGCGGCGGATGGCGCTGCCCATGGCCGCAGGACTCGCGTTCCTCATAGCACTCGGGGTGGCCGGGAACTGGTTGCTCGTGCAGCGCGCGCTCAACGCCGTTTCGTTCGGCGTACTCGATCCGATCTTCGGACGCGATATCGGATTCTACGTCTTTACGCTGCCGGCGCTGGACATGGGGCTTCGTCTCATCTCCACGCTCCTCGTGTTGTCGCTGCTGCTGGTGGCCCCATTGTACTGGCTTCGCGGCGATCTCATCCTGCCGCCGCGACCGGCGCGCGTGGAGCCCTCCGCGGCGATGCACCTCGGCGTCCTGATCGCACTGTTGCTCCTCACATTCGCCATTCGCATCTGGGCGGTACGATTGCCTGGTCTGCTCTACTCCACCGCCGGACCTATTGTCGGGGTGAGCTACACGGATCTGCACGCCATGCTTCCCGGACTCCATGCGACGGCAATCGCCGCTCTCCTCGGAGCGCTGCTGGTTGTTGTGGGCGTGATGCGCCGCAAGCTGGTGTACTACGCGGCGATCGCCACAGTCGGATACATGGCGGTGTCGGCACTCGCCCTTTGGCTGATCCCCGCCACGATTCAGCGTCTGGTGGTCGGGCCGAATGAGCTCACGAAGGAGGAGCCGTTCCTTCGGCACCACATTACGGCGACGCGGCAAGCGTGGGGGATGGACAGCGTCATCATCCGGGAACTGGCTGGAGATGCGGGACTCACCCTCGCCGACATTCAGGCAAACTCGGCGACGATCGAGAACGTGCGCTTGTGGGATCGCGATCCACTGCTACAGACCTTTGGACAGCTGCAGGAGATTCGCACGTACTACGACTTCGTGTCGGTGGACGATGACCGTTACTGGATCGATGGCTCATACAGGCAGGTAATGCTCTCTCCGCGCGAGCTCAACTCGCAGTCACTGCCCACACGCACCTTCATTAACGAGCACCTGCACTTCACGCACGGAATGGGGCTCACCCTTGGCCCGGTCAACGAAGTGACTGCGGAAGGGCTTCCGGTGCTGTTCATCAAGGATCTGCCGCCCAGATCGAGTGTATCGCTGAATGTCACGCGTCCGCAGATCTATTTCGGAGAACTGACGACCAACTTCGTACTCGTCAACACACGCCAGCGCGAGTTCGACTACCCGTCGGGTGACGAGAACATCTTCACCCGATACGATGGGCGCGGCGGCATTCAGGTCAGCAGCCTGTGGCGCCGCGTACTGCTGGCCTGGCACCTCGGCTCGCTCAAGACCCTGCTGTCCGGGGACATCACTGGTGAGAGCCGCGTGCTGTTCAACCGGAACATCATGACGCGGGCGCGGATGGCCCTTCCGATGCTGCGGTTCGATCAGGACCCGTACATGGTCGTTTCGGATTCCGGACATCTGAAATGGATCATCGATGCATACACGTCCTCGGCACATTATCCCTACGCCCAGGGACTCCGTGACGGCACGACCTACATGCGTAACAGCGTCAAGGTCGTGATCGATGCCTATCACGGCTCGATCGATGCGTACATCGCCGACGCCGCCGATCCGCTGATCCGCTCGTACTCGGCGATCTTCCCTGGGATTTTTCAGCCTCTAACGAGCATGCCCGCCGACATGCGCCGGCACATTCGTTATCCGGAGGACCTCTATCGGGTGCAGACGGAGTTGTATGCCACCTATCACATGGACGATGCGGAGCTGTTCTACCATCGCGAGGACCAATGGCAGATTCCCGCAGTATCGGAGGCCGAACGCACCGACCCGTTCATGCGGCACATCATCATGCGGCTGCCCGAGGAGCAGGAGGCTGAATTCATCTTCATGGTCCCGTACACGCCGCGAGGAAAGGACAACCTTGCGGCGTGGATGGTGGCACGTAATGATGGAGAGGCGATCGGCGAGCTCGTTGTGTATCGTTTTCCCAAGCAGAGCCTCGTCTTTGGGCCGCGGCAGATCGTCAACCGCATCAACCAGAACACCGATATCGCACGGCAGATTTCGCTGTGGGACCAGCGTGGCTCGGAAGTGATTCGCGGAGAACTGCTGGTGATCCCGATCGAAGAGTCGCTCATCTATGTTCAGCCGCTGTACCTGCGTGCGGAAGGCGGACGAATCCCCGAGCTCAAGCGAGTGGTGGTGGCGCATCAGAACCGGGTCGTGATGGAGGAAACGCTGGATCAGGGGCTGGTACGCCTGTTCGGCGAGGGTGATGCGGTGCCTCAGCGTCCCGAGCTTGCTGCCGCCGATCCCGGCGCGCAGCTCGACGTAGCGGAAGCGGGGCCGGTGACCGACGAAGAAACCCGCACGTTGCTGCGTGAGGCGCGCGACCATTACGAGCGTGCGGTCGAAGCGCAGCGATCCGGCGACTGGACGGCGTACGGCACCGAGTTGCGCCGCCTCGGTGAACTGCTGCGACGGGGAGAATCCTCGTCCATGCAACCGGAGTGATGCGGGGCGCTTTTCTCCTTCTCGCGGCCGCGTCCATCCTGGGCGCCTCGGCGCTTCCCGCTCAGTCGCTTCGCGGGTCGCGCGCAAGCATCGCCCGGATGTACAGCCAGGCGAATGCGCACAAGCTCCACTTCTATCAGACGGCGGCGGGAGTGGAGCGCGCCGCCTCGCAAGGCCGCTTCGTCACGCTCGAGCCGAACGAATACTTTTCCCTGTTCGGTGTCGGGTATCCTTACGCTCGCCCTGCCGTGAGCACGTTCGTGCAGCGCCTGGCGAGGCAGTATCACGCGGCATGCGGCGAGCGGCTGATCATTACCAGCGCGGTGCGTCCATTGTCGGAACAGCCTCGCAACGCCACGGAACGCTCGGTACATCCAACCGGGATGGCGGTCGACCTGCGCAAGCCAACCAGGAGCCACTGCCTGGCGTGGCTCCGGAAGACTCTGCTCTCGCTGGAGCGGGCTGGCGTGCTCGAGGCTACCGAGGAACGCCATCCACCACACTTCCACGTCGCCGTCTTCCCCCGTCAGTACAAGGCCTACGTCGAGCGTGTCACGGGCCGTCCGCTCCGCCTGGCCGGCCAGGACACGGACACGTATGTCGTCAGGCGCGGAGACACGCTATGGGAGATCGCCCGTCGCCATGAAACCTCGGTTCGGGAGCTCCTGCAGCTCAACAACCGGTCGAGCGAAACGATTCGAATCGGCGAGAAGCTGAGAATCCCGACGGAAGAGGCGGGGAACTAGGCAGCGGGACGAGGGACGCGCGACGAGGGACGCGGGAATCGGGAATCGGGAATCGGGAAGTGGAAAAGGGAAACGCGTCCTTCGTCGCGCGTCGCGCGTCCCTCGTCCCTCGTCCCTCATCCCACGTACGTCAGCCACTCCCCTGGCGCATCGCGCTCGCCGCGAACGATGGCGTTGAAACGGGCCTGCACCTCTCGCGTTACCGGACCAGTCGAGCCCGTGCCTATCGGGATCCTGTCGACACTGCGAATGGGTGTGACCTCGGTTGCCGTACCCGTGAAGAACAGCTCGTCGGCCGTGTACAGCGTCTCACGAGGCACCGGACGCTCGTGCAGCGTCAGCCCCAGCTCACGAGCGATGACGATCACGCTGTCGCGGGTGATCCCCCGCAAGGAGGTGCCGTCGAGCAGAGGCGTGACGAGCGCCCCGTCCACGACCATGAAGAGGTTCTGCCCACTGCCCTCGCTCACCAGACCGCCCGGACCTAACGCGATGGCCTCGGCGTAGCCGTTGGCCGCTGCCTCCATCTTGATCAGCTGTGCGTTCACGTAGTGGCCAGCCGCCTTGGCCGCTGCCGGAAAGGTGTTTGGCTGCATGCGCTGCCACGACGAGACGCAGACATCCACGCCCTGCGCCAGTGCCTCCGCACCCAGGTACGCGCCCCACGGCCAGGCGCACACGAACGTCTCGATCGGACTGTCGACCGGAAGCATCCCCGCCGCGCCGTAGCCACGCAGCACCATCGGCCGCACATAACACATGTCCAGCCGGTTGCGCCGTACGACCGCCCGGCACGCCTCGATTATCTCCTCGGGTTTGTACGGCACCTCGATTCGGTAGATGCGGCACGAGTCGTACAATCGGCGGATGTGCTCGCGCAGGCGGAAGATCGCCGGACCGCGGGCGGTAGGATAACAGCGGATCCCCTCGAAAATCGACGAGCCGAACTGGATCGCCAGGCTGAGCACGTGCACGCGCGCGTCGTGCCAAGGCACGAATTCGCCGTCACGCCAGATGAACTCTGCTTCGCGTATGGGCATGGAGGTTCACAGTTCGTAGTCCGCCCTTCGCACTTCGCCCCTCGCCCCTCGCCCCTCACAAGAGCCCCTCACCCCTCACAACAGTCCCCTCACCCACCCCCCATCCACCGGTATCGACGTCCCGGTCATGTAGCTTGCGCGCTCCGAGGCCAGGAATGCGACAAGCGCCGCGAACTCGGCGGGAGTGCCAAGCCGGCCCATTGGAATCTGTCGCTCCCACTCCGCGCGCGCGTCCTCCGCCGAACCGCCCCTGCTGGCGGCGATCCGCTCCGCCAGCTCGTCTACCCGGCGTGTCTGCGTGTAG
>DATKDD010000251.1:0-5953 GCA_035512875.1 Gemmatimonadaceae bacterium
ACGGGATCGGCGGCATCATGCGCAATCCGCACTGTTTGCACCTTCACGTTGCCCACGCTGAACGTGTCGCTGGCGCGAAACGCGTGCGCGTTCGCCAACGCGGGGCAGGCCCGCACCGTGCCAATGCTCGCGTGGGTTTCCCACCCCCATCTCGAGGCGGCCGCCGCTGCTCCGCGCATGTGATCCGCGTGCTCGTGCGTGATGATCAGCGACTGCACCGATTCGGGTGTCGCCCCGCACGCGCGAAGCCGCATGGCGAGTGTGCGGGGGAAGAAACCTGCGTCGATGAGGATGCGGGTATCGCCCGCCTCCAGTAAAATGGCGTTGCCGCTACTTCCGCTGCCAAGAACCCAGAGGCGCATCAGGCGCCTGTCCGGCCGAGCGTGTGTGCGGCAGCGAACTGCCGGCGAGCGCCGTCGCCTAACTTGACGCCGCGACGGCCCATCGCCCGTTCGGCCGTGCGAATGAACTTGTCGATGTCGTAGACTCCCAGTGCGCCACCCTCGCCCCACGAGAAGGGCGCCACGTTCTTGGGTGGCATCGCTGCGCCATGGATGCTGGAACCGGCGCCGATCACCGTCCCCGTCGTCAGGCGCAGCCCGATGCCGGTCTTGACGTGGTCTCCGAAAAACGTCCCCAACTTCACCAATCCGGTATCACGCATTCCGGAGGGGGTCGCCAGCGACACCGGCCCATAGGTGTTCTTCAGGTTGCTCGTCGTCGTCCCGGCGCCGAGGTTCACCCAGCGGCCGAGCACCGAGTGCCCGACGAATCCCTCGTGGGCCTTGTTCGCGTTGCCGACCACGATCGTCTCGCTGATCTCTCCGCGGATCATGCAGCCTGCACCGATCGAGCAGCCGGACACGCGATCACCAAGTACGGTACTGCCGCCATCGATCACGCATGGACCGGCCAGCCTGGTAAAGCCGCGGACGGTCGCGCCAGTCCTAACGAGAACCGGTCCCGTCGTCGCATCGAACAGCACGAACGGCTCGACGATTGCGCCCTCCTCGAGGTAGACCGGGTGCGTGCCGAGCACGGCGCGTGGGTCGGGTGTGGTGAAACGCAGCTGCGGGCCCAGCCGGAAGATATCCTCGGCGAGCTGTTCCTGGAGGCCGGTGATGAGTCCCCAAACCGCATCCAGCCATCGTCCCGGAATCGTCGCCGTCCGAGCGCCTGTGATGCGCAGCGATTCCAGCGGCGGACCCTCGCCCTCGAACGCGCCCGCGCGCAGCGGCTGTCCGGTGCGGACGGCTGCCACCCGACCGTCGCAAAGCCACACGTCGGCGTCGGGAGGAGACCAATCCACGGGAACGACGCACCGCGCATTGGCGAGCACCGCGCCACGGGGAATGCCATCCCGCGCCGCACGGGGTGCGCCCGGCTCCTCGAAATCCGCCAGGTGCGCGGCTACCAGTAAACCGATGGTGGAGGCACCGAACGCCCGTTCCCATCGATGGCGAACGAGCATGGCACCGGCACGCAGCTCCGACACCGGACGCGTGAGGGAGAACGGCATGAACGTGCGTGCCACGTCATCGTCGGCCAGGTAGAGCGCAGTCATTCGAGGTCGCGCACCGCCGGCGGCAGCGCTTCCAGCAGCATCTTGAGGTCGGCGGCACGTTCCACCGTGGTCACGAGCGTGAGTCCTTCGCGCGCCACGACGACCAGATCGGACACGCCGTAGAGAACGATCGTCCCACTCTCTGCGTGAACTACATTGCCTGACGAAGCGACGGCGTATACGTCCCCCGCCACCGCGTTGCCGGAATCGTCGCCGGCGCGCACGCGAAGGAGCGCGGCCCACGTGCCCACGTCATCCCACTCGAAGTCACCGGCGAGTACGAGCGCGTGCTCGCTCCGCTCCATCACGGCGTGATCGATCGAGATCGACGTCACCTGCGCGAAGAATTGCTCGATCGTCCTGGCCCCGGCCAGCGCCGGCGCGATCTCCGGCGTATGCCGCTCCAGCTCACGCATCAGATCGCGCACGCGCCACACGAAAATTCCGGAGTTCCACAGAAAGCCCTGACTGATGAACTGCTCCGCGGTGCGCGCGTCGGGTTTCTCGACGAACCTCGCGACGCGCCGCGCGCCGTTGACCGGCGCTCCAGGCTGGATGTAGCCGAATCCCGGATCGGGACGCGACGGGACGATGCCGATCGTGACCAGCGCGTCGTGCCGCTCGGCGGCGTCTGCCGCCGCGACGAGGGCCTCTCGAAAGTGATCGGGTTCTCCTACCGCCCAGTCTGCATGCACGGACAGCATAACGGCATCGTCGTCCGAGCGCCGGGCGATCTCCCGAGCGGCCCAGGCCAGTGCCGGGCCGGTGCCGGCGCCGCGCGGCTCCACGATGACATTCTCGCTAGGCAGGTCGGAGAGCAGATCCTTGACTGCCGGTGCGAGGGTGGCGTTGGTGAGCACCAACGTGCGCTCCGGCGGAATGAGGGGACGCATCCGATCGGCCGTGTCCGCGAGGAGCGGACGCGTTCCGACCAACGGAAGGAGCTGCTTTGGACGCTGCCGAGTGCTGAGTGGCCAGAAGCGGGAACCCACCCCACCGGCCAGAATCACCGCCCACCGCGTCATGGCTGCCGGGCGGACGTACCCCCCACCGGCGCGCCCGCCAACTCCATTACGCGCTGGAACAGCTTCTTCGGACTGAACGGCTTGGTGAGAAACTCCCTGGCGCCGAGCGAGAGCGCTTTCCGCTGGTATCGCTCCTCACCGGCCGCGGTCAGTACGACTGTCGGAATACGCTGCCAGTCCGAGCGAGCCCGCATGCGCTGCAGCACCTCGAGCCCATCGACGTAGGGCATCATGAGATCCAGCACCACCAGGGCCACATCGTCGTGCGCAGCCAGCGCGTCAAGTGCCTGCTGCCCGTCGTAGACGAGAGTGACGCGGAACGGCCCGTGTTCAAGCTTGGTTTTTATTATCCGCCCAATGTGCGGCTCGTCGTCGACTACCAACACATGCCGCGGTTCCGTCACGGTGGATGAGCTCACACCAGGCTCGCCAGGCGGCCGCGATTCCGTCGCACTTCGTAGAGCAGTGGTCCTACTTCCTTCAACGTAGCGAGAACGAGGAGTATCGCATCCTCGCCGAGAGGTGAGACTATCGCAGCGCCCTCGGCATACTCCAGCACGGCCGTGGCGAGCTGATGCCGTCCAGCCTGCGCTCCCAGCTCGTCGGCGGCGCCCACCACGAGTGGTACCAGTGCCGCGAGCCGCTCGCCATCGATGCCTGTCGCACCGAGCGCATCGACCACGAGCCCGTCGCGTCCGAGCAGCACAACGGCCTCTACTCCATCGCGCGCGCGCAAGGCACGCACCAGTTCCTGAATCGTGGACACGCCGGGCTCCCGCTTCATTGCTTGCGAAGCATAAGGCGGAGGAGAGCGAAGTCAAGCGAACGCGTTCGCTTGAACTCGCTCATCACCGCACGTATCGTTCGCGACAGCGTTCGCTCCTTCCTCACGACCAAAATGCCTTTCATGATTCGTCTGGGACTCGCGCTCACACTTTCAGTGGCCGCGCTCGCTGCCTGTGGTGATCCGGTCAGCATTCGCGCGCAGTTCGATACTGTCGCCGACACGGTGACGGTTTTTGCGCTCACCGGAACACCGATCATCGCGCCGACGGCGCTCAGTACGATCCGTCACGAGGCGCTGCGACTGGACCCATCGCGCGACTTCGACATCGTCTTCGACATCAACGCCACGGGTCAGGCGGTGCTGTACCCGGTCCAACTGGTCGGCGGCAGCCCTGGCAGGACCGGCATACAGGTGACCACGGAGAGCTACGACGCGATTCTGGAGGCGCCGCTGAACGGCTACGCCCGGGACAGCGCCAGCGTGCTCGACGTGGGCGACGTAGCGCTCATCGAGGCCGAGCCGCCGTTTTGTGCGACGAGCCTGTATCGGACGATCTACTCCAAGATCATCGTCGATGAGATCGACCTGGCGAACCGCAGCGTAACGGTGCGCATACGGGTGGATCCCAACTGCGGATTCCGCAGCCTGGCGGAAGGGCTGCCGGAGCGCTGATCGGTGCACGACGTCAAGCTGGTCCGGGAGCAACTCGACACCCTTCGTGCCGGCATGCGGCGGCGCGGAAAGCTCGAGGAGTTCGCGCCCCTGCTCGACCGGATCGCCGAGCTTGACCTGGAGCGGCGACGGCTGATCGGTGAGGCCGAGCAGCGTAAGGCGGCGCGCAACACGGCTAGCCAGGAGGTCGCTCGCCGCCGGAAGTCCGCCGAGCCGGCGGACGAGCTGATCGCCGAGTCGCGGGTGCTTGGCGAGGCCATCGCCAGCCTCGAGGGCGCGCTGCGCGAGGTCGAAGCCGAGCTGGGCGCCGCCCTTCTGGAGATTCCCAATCTGGTGCTCGACGAGGTTCCGGAGGGCGGGGAGGACGACGGCGTAATCCTGTCCACCTGGGGCGAGCCCCGCCGGGACGGCGGACTCGCGACGCACTGGGAGATCGGTGAGCGGTTAGGCATCCTCGATCTGGCCGGCGGGGTAAGGGTCGCCGGCTCCGGATTCATCACGTTTCGGGGCCTCGGAGCGCGGCTTGTCCGCGCGCTCATGGGTTGGTGTCTCGATGTCCACACCGGCGAGCACGGCTACGAGGAAGTGTGGGTTCCCCTGGTCGCCAATCGGGAGACGATGACGGGAACGGGACAGCTCCCCAAGTTCGAGGAGGAGTTGTACGCCGTGCCGCGCGATGGGTTGTTCCTGATTCCGACGGCCGAAGTGCCGGTCACCAACCTGTTTCGCGACGAGATTCTCGACGCTGCGCGACTGCCGCTCGGCCTAACGGCATATACGCCGTGCTTTCGCCGCGAAGCTGGAGCGGCGGGCAAGGACACGCGTGGATTGTTGCGCGTGCACCAGTTTGACAAGGTGGAGCTCGTCAGGTTGTGTGTTCCGGAGCAGGGTCCGGCCGAGCTCGAACTGCTGACCCGTCACGCCGAAACGCTGCTCGAGCGCCTCGGGCTTGCCTATCGGCGCAAGCTGCTCGCCGCCGGCGATACCGGCTTCGCCAGCGCCAGGACGAATGATCTCGAGGTATGGGCGCCGGGCGTGGAAAAGTGGCTGGAGGTGAGCTCCTGCAGCACATTCACGGACTTCCAGGCGCGCCGCGCCAATATCCGATACCGGCCGGAGAGCGGCGGCAAGCCGCAGTTCCCGTTCACGCTCAACGGGTCGGCACTCGCCTTTCCTCGCATCATCGCCGCCCTCCTCGAGACGCATCAGCAGAATGATGGCACGGTGAGCGTTCCCGAGGCGCTGCGCCCCTATCTCGGAACGGACCAGCTCCGGTAGCCGGATGCCTCGCCGAGCGCCGGTCGTCGTCCTCCTCGTCGTCCTGGCGCTTCTCCTCGGCTCCTACGTCCTCTACACGCGGACGGTCGTGCAGCTCCTGCGAGCGGACGCGGCGCGCCTGGGTCAGATGTACGCGCGCGTGTTCAACGCGCTGGCCGATACATCCGCGGGTGAAGAGACTGCCGCGCTACTCGATCTCGTCAGGCACATCACCGCGCTCGGCGTGCCCGTCATTGTCACCGACACCGCTGGCAGACCAACGGCGTTCGACAACCTCCCCTTCGGCGATGTGCCGCTCGATGATCCCCGCGTTCGGGAGTACGTGGCACGGCTGGACGCGCAGAATCCGCCGGTCATCGAGCCCGGCGTAGGGGAAGTGCACTTTGGCGACAGCCGTCTCGTCCAGGGACTGCGATTCGTACCTGTGATTCAGGCGATGCTGCTGGTGGTGGTGCTCGCCACCGGCGTGTACATGCTGCGCATGCGCGGACGCGCCGACCGCGAGCGAGTCTGGGCCGGGATGGCGCGGGAATCCGCGCATCAACTGGCCACGCCGCTGTCGAGTATCGGTGGCTGGCTCGAGCTGCTCGAAGATCGTGGCGAAACCGATCCGGCCATCGGCACCGC
>DATKDD010000252.1:0-2158 GCA_035512875.1 Gemmatimonadaceae bacterium
CCAGGCGCAGGTAGGCGCCCAGGAGCAGATTGAGCAGCGCGGCGAACAGCAGGTCGATATGCGCCGAGCGATAGAGCAGACGCGGCCCATCGGGCCTGCCCGTGAGGTGCTCGTGCACTCGGTCCATGTACTGGCCGGTAAGGATGAAGACGAGCAGCGCGAGCATGCCCACCGCCAAATGCAGACGACGCATAGGTTCAACCTGTTGATTCGGTCGCGCTGTGGATAGGCGCGTAGGCGGCCTCGAAGGCCGCCTCCGTACGGAAGCTCCGGATCTTCTTTGGATCGGGGATGATCGGCGCCATGGGAGCGTGCGCCTAGCGGCGCCACACGAAGAGTTTCTCAACGACCCAGCCCACCTTCTCCGCCACGACGCCAAGTGGACCGAGGATGACTCTACGCTGGAGCGTTACCTGCAGCTGAGAGAGCGCAGCCGCGTCGCGCAGGTACGCAAGCCGTCCTTGCAGGCTGTCGAGCTCTCCCTGAATGCGCGCCAGTTCACGTTCCACTTCGACGATCTCGGTTACCGTTGCCGCTCGTGTCTGGAGCTCGCGCAGGCGGTCGCGCGCGGCGGTCAAGCTCGCTATGCGGGCATCGAGATCGATCACCGTGGTGGTGACATCCTGAACGGCGACCGAGCGGCTCGTAATCTCTCCAAGCGTGCCCAGGGAATCGAGCGCGGCCTCGAGCCGTGCGTCGGGAACACGCATTACGAGCGTTGCCGATCTTTCCGTGACGACTTCTCGTTCGACTCGACCACCCAGGTTCACGGCAAGCGCCGTAGCCTGCGCATGCGCCGGCGCGATGTCCTCGACGACAAGCTCGATCGTCCCGGTGCGAAGCATCACGCGTTCTACGGACTGCTCGGCGGGGGACAGCACTATCCTCTGCGGGCTCAGTTGAACAGCGCCACCCGCGACGCCACGCGTACAGGCGCACGCCAGCAGCACGATGGTGCCGAACAGGATCTTCCGAGGGAATCGCGTTGTCATGGGAAGTTGGAATGCATGCGGTTATCGACGCCAATCGTCAGCTCACTGATCACCCGAGCCTTCATTACTACGGCCCCCCTGACATCCGTGGATCGTGTGTGGAAGCCCTTCGGGAGTCTCGCTACCGTCGGCGAAAATCAGCAGCTGCGGGCGCTCAGTTATCCGGGTCGAGGAACGCCACCGCGTGCTTTGCGCGCGGAACAACGCGCACTCTCTCACCCTGGTAGAGGGGAGTGTGCGGCACGGCGTCCATGTCGCACCTAAGAAGGCGCCCGGATGCCAGCTTCACGCCATACACCCAGTGTTCGCCGGCATACGCCGCGCTTTCCACGATCGCGCTGCCTTCCGCGTCCCGGTCCAGCAGACAGTCACCGGGCCGGATCAGTACGTCCACCGTGGCTCCGAGCGGATGCGCCCGTGCGGCGTCGAACATGCCTATCTCCGTCTGGATGGTCCCTTCGCCTGCCATCCCCGGGAGGAAGGTGGCGTGGCCCAGGAAATCGGCAACGAATGGAGATGCCGGATCGCGGTAGATGCGCTCAGGGGTGTCCAGCTGAACGAGCTTCCCCTCGCGAAGCAGACCCACCTGGTCGGCCAGTGCGAACGCCTCGTCCTGATCGTGCGTGACCAGCACCGCCGTCGTGCCGGAAGTCCTGAGAATGCGGCGCAGGTCCTCGCCGAGTGCGGCCCTGTGCAGCGGATCGACGTTCGATAGCGGCTCGTCGAGGCATACCAGATTGGTCCGACGCGCCAGCGCGCGAGCGAGCGCGACGCGTTGCTGCTCCCCGCCGGAGAGCTCGTGTGGATACCGCGCTGCGAACTTCTCGAGACCGCAGAGCTCCGCCAACTCCTCCCACCTGCCGTCGCGTGCCGCGCGCCGTTCCTTGCGGAGCCCGAAGACGACGTTGTGCCTGACGGTAAGGTGCGGGAACAGCGCGCCCGACTGGTGCACGAAACCGATGCCCCGCTGCTCCGGTGCGAGCCACGTCTCCTCATCCGCGAGTACCCTCGTGCCTAGCAGGACGGACCCGGAATCGGCGCGCTCGAAGCCCGCAATCACACGGAGAAGGGTCGTCTTTCCCGCGCCACTCGGCCCTAGCAGCGCGCAGATGGTCCCGGCCGGGACAGCGAACGACACGCTGTCGAGAGCAGGTCGCGCCGCCGCG
>DATKDD010000253.1:0-2992 GCA_035512875.1 Gemmatimonadaceae bacterium
TGATCCGGGCGATGTCCACCAACAACGACGATCCCGAGCACGCCTCACGGCCGTTCGACCGGCACCGCGACGGCTTCGTGATGGGCGAGGGCGCGGCCACGCTGATCCTCGAGGAGTACGGCCGCGCGGTAGCGCGCGGCGCGCGCATCTACGGCGAAGTAGCCGGCTTTGGCGTCACCAACGACGCGCATCACATGACCGCGCCGCTGCCCGACGGCTCGCAGGCTGCGCGCGCAATGCGGATCGCGCTGGCGGACGCGGACGTGTCACCCGCCGACATCGAGTACGTCAACGCGCACGGCAGCTCCACGCCGCTCAACGACTCGACCGAGACCGTGGCAATCAAGTCCGTGTTCGGCGAGCATTCGCGCCGGCTCCTTGTGAGCGGCACGAAGGGCTATTACGGCCACGCGCTCGGCGCGTCTGGCGCGATCGAGGCCGGTATCTGCGCCCTCGCGCTTGAGGAAGACTGGCTTCCTCCAACGATCAACCTTACCGTCGCCGACGCCGCGTGCGATCTTGACTACCTTCCCGGCGCCGGGCGCGAGCGGAGAGTCGAGCACATGCTGACCAACTCGTTCGGGTTCGGCGGGATCAACGCAGCGCTGGTGCTGCGTCGGGCCAGCTAAGACAGAAAAACCCGCCGGCCCAGCCGGCACTCACAGCGGAGGAAGGAGCATGCGGGACTCGCTGAGGCACTTTACGGCGGAGCTTATCGGCACATTGGCGCTGGTCTTCGTCGGCGGTGCCGCGATCATGGGCACGGCCATATCCGGATCGCGGGCGAGTCTGGTGGAGATCGCTTTTGCGCACGGCCTGATCCTCGCCGTGATGGTCACCGCGCTGATGCGGATCTCGGGACACTTCAATCCGGCGGTCACCCTCGGCTTTCTCGCCGTGCGGCGCATCGACCCGATGATGGCCGGCGTGTACCTCGTCGCTCAGCTTCTGGGCGCGATGCTTGGTGCGTATCTGCTGAAGTCGGTGTTTCCGGATCCGATCTTCGCCGCCGCGCGCGGCGGCGGCCAGTTCATCTCGCTCGATATCACGGGGACGCAGGCGTTCCTCGCCGAGATGACCGCGACGTTCTTCCTGGTGCTCGTGGTGTTCGGCACTGCCGTTGATCCAAAGGCGCCGCGCGTGGGCGGGCTGGCGATCGGCTTCACTCTCGCCGCCGGCATACTCGCCATCGGCCCGATCACGGGCGGATCACTCAACCCGGCGCGCTCGTTCGGGCCCGCGGTAGCGAGCGGCGTGTACGAGGGGCAGCTCATCTACTGGACCGCGCCGATCCTGGGCGGCATCCTGGCCGCCGTCCTGTACGAGTATCTCTTCATGCGGGGCGCGCCGGAGCCCGTGGATCACGGCACGGTGAGGCCTGCCTAGACGCCCATTGATCAGGCGAGCGCCCGCTCAGCGTTTCTCGAGATCGCGCTCCCCCGGCGTCATGCGCGCCGCCCGTCCTTCGCCCGGATGCGCCTGCGCTTCGTGAAACCGCTCGCCCTTCAGCCGCACGGACTCGACGAAGCCCTCGTACTCGCGGTCACTCAGCTCCTCGGCGATGCCGGGCACCAACCCCTTCACCAGCGTGACGCGCTCGGCGAGCGTCAGAGCGTTGATCTCCTGCACGAGCTTCCGGAGAACGGGGTGGTTCATCCAGTCGGTTTCCTTGCTGGTCGTCATTCGGTGCCTTTCCCGAGCTTGCGCTCGCTCCGCAGGAACTTCGACAACAGGCTGTTCTGCCGCTGGATCAGGATTCGCGTCGCGCGCGTCTCGTGGTGCGAGCGCGTGAGCATCATCGCCAGGTCCGCGCCGCCCCAGAGAAACGCGGCGAACGCCAGGAGCCGCACCGCCTCGCCCATGATCGTTCCCGGCGTGACCGGCATCCCCGACGGATCCGTGACCGTGAAGTAGATCTGGGCGAGCATCACGAGGAGCAGGATGACCGCGACGCTCTTGAGGAGGATCGCGACCACGCGGATTCCGCGCATGTGGTCGTAATCTTCGTCCCGCATGGGGAGCTTGGCCGCCGCCTCCTTGCTGCGCCGCCTCCGCTCAGCCTCGGAGAGGGTGCCGGTATCGTCGTCTTTCGCCATATTCGCTCCGCGTAACGTTTATGTCGGGCTCAATGCCCGGGAGGACGCGGATAAGCTATGCAAGCACTCGGCCGCAGGTACAGCGCGCACTGCTCGCTCGCCCTCACCCTGGCACTTGTTTCCTGCCGGATGCCTCCGCCCGTCGCAAGCAGCCCGCCCGAAGCCGTTTCGCTGCTCGGGGAACGGCTGTACGCGCCGCCGATTCCGGCCGCGACACGCGCTCTCTACGAGCAGCGGCTTGCGGAAGCGCGCGCGGCTTACGACCGCGCCCCGACGAGCGCCGACTCGATCATCTGGCTCGGCCGCCGCACGGCATACCTCGGGCGCTACCGGGATGCCATCGCAATATTTACGGAAGGCGTCGCCAGACACCCCGACGACGCAAGGATGTACCGTCACCGCGGGCATCGCTACATCTCCGTGCGCGAGCTGGACAGGGCGATAGCCGACCTGTCCAGCGCCGCAGCGCTTACCGCCGGCCGGCCCGACGAGGTCGAGCCCGACGGGATCCCCAACGCGCGCAACACTCCGACGAGCACGCTCCAGTCCAACATCTGGTACCATCTCGGGCTCGCGCACTATCTGAAAGGCGACTTCGAGCGCGCGCTGGCGTCGTACCGGGAAGCGATGCGCGTTTCCGCCAATCCCGACATGCTCGTGGCGACTTCGCACTGGCTGTACATGACTCTGCGGCGGCTCGGCCGCGCGGCCGAAGCCGAAGCGGTGCTCGCGCCGATCTCGCGTGACATGGACATCATCGAGAACGACGCGTATCACCGGCTGCTGCTGCTGTACAAGGGAGAGCTGTCGCCGGACTCGCTGGCTCCGTCCGGCGCCGACGCGCTCAACGACGCGAGCGTGGGCTACGGACTCGGCAACTGGCACCTGTACAACGG
>DATKDD010000254.1:0-3262 GCA_035512875.1 Gemmatimonadaceae bacterium
CCCGATTCCCTGCAGATCCGAAACGCCACCTTCGATGCGCGATTCGGCACCCCCGCGCTGCGCGAAGCGTTGCTGCGCGGCGAGGATCCGGACTCGGTGATCGACAGCGAACTGCCCAAGGTGGTGCGGTTCGAGCAGCGGACGAGGAAGTACCGGTTATACAGATAGCGCCAAGAGCGGGAATAGGTAATCGGGAATAGGGAATCGGGAACTCCGGGAGACTGTTGGTGACGATTCCCGATTCCCGATTCCCGATCACCTATTCCCGACCAGCACACGCTCCATTCCCATTGACGCACTTCTCCTCCTCCCCCCACCACCACGGCCGCTGCACCTCGCGCTGGCGCGGCCAGATCTCGGTGAGCGTTGCCGCCTCGTACAGGCGTCCGTTCTTCATCACATAACTAATCTGCGTGGTGTTGCGGAGGTCGTCGAGCGGGTTGGCGTCGAGCACCTGAAGGTCGGCCAGCTTGCCAACCTCGACCGACCCGAGCTCCTTGCCGAGTCCTATCGCATCGGCGCCGAAGGTCGTGCCGACGCGCAGCACATCGTGGGCTTTCATTCCGCCTGACGCGATGCTCCACAGCTCCCAGTGCACGCCCAGCCCCTGAAGCTGCCCGTGACCCCCCAGTCCCACCCGACCGCCGGCCTCGACGATCTTCTTTGCCTGAGCGGCCTGCTCGGCGAAGACGAACTGGCTGCCATGGAAGAAGCCGCCACGACGCAAGCCGCGTCGCACGATCTCGACCTTCGGAGTCCACTTCGCGAGCTTTTCATCGGTAGTGATGTCGTAATTCTGGTACCAGTAGTTCTCGCCGGATGGGCCGCCGAAGTTGACCAGCATCGTCGGCGTGTAAGTGATTCCGCTCTGCGCCAACAGTTCGACGGCGTCCATGAACAGCGGTGAAATCGGGTACGAATGCTCGGCACCGGGGTAGCCGTCGATCGCTTCGGTCATGTTCTTCTTGAAGTCCAGGTAGTTCTCGGAAGTCGGCATCAGGCCGAGCTCGCGCGCGGCCATGATGATCCACTGACGCACCTTCCGGTCACCGGCGCCGTACTGCTTGATCGTATGGGTGTTGTAGTACTCGGAGTAGCGTCGGAGCACGTCGCGCGCGTCATCCAGGCTGTTGATGTTCTCGGACCAGAACACGCCGGGACCGGTGGAAAAGATCCGCGGTCCGAGAATGTCGCCGGTCTCGACCAGGTCGCCGTAGGTGAGAACGTCGGTCGTTCCCGTTTGCGGGTCGCGCGTGGTCGTCACGCCATAGGCGAGGTTTGCCAGGTACTCCCACACCTGCGTCTTGTGGATGCCGGAGGAGGGGCGCAGGTGCGCATGAATATCGACCCATCCCGGAAGGATTGTCTTTCCAGCGACGTCCACCACGCGGGTGCCCGGCGGAATAGTCAGGCTCCCGGCCGGCCCGACAGCGGCGATTCGGTTGTCGCGCACGAGGATCTCCCCGTTCTCGATCACCTCATCGCCTTTCATCGTGATGATCCGCGCCCCGCGTAAGGCAACCATGCCTCGAGGCTTGTCGCGCGCCACCGTTATCAGCACGTCGACTCGCGCCGGTTCGTAGGCGGGCGTCTTTTTCTTGCCGGTATCGCGTCGCGCCACCACCGCGGAGTCCCCGGCGGCCAGCGTGACCTGACGCCCCGGCTCTCCGCCGCGTTGCGCAGTGTCGGCGCGCGCCGCCGAGTCTCTCGGCGCGCCGCGCTCTGCCTGGCCGGCGCGGCGGAGGGAATCGGCCCGCTGGGTGGAATCGCGTACCAGCGAATCGGAGAGCGCAATGTCGTACGTGAAGTAGCTGTGGCCGAGCGAGTAGTGGAACTTGTTGCCGTCCGGGTGCCATCCGGGAAAGTCCCCGCCGACGGTGGTGACGCGCTTGGCCGGCACCGGAGCGTTCGCCGGTCGCTGCACCGACACCTGCAGCCCCTCGCCGCCCACCATCGGCACCGTCACCAGGTAGATGTTGTCACCCACCAGCGCGATCGCGCGATCACCGCGCGGGGCGATGAGGATCTGATTGGCCGGCTCCGGGCGTGCGTTAGGTCCGCCTCCCGGCTGAACGAAACCCGTTACCCTGATCACCTGCCGCACATCGGTTCCATCGAAACGCATCGAGACGAGGCCGTTGCGCCCGTCGGTGATGAAGATGCGGGTGGTGTCCTCGGTGAAGTGCGGCCACCCATTGGCGGTGAGCGGGGCGATCGCCGTCACGGCGCCGCCGCCAGCCGGTATCCACACCAGCTCCATTCCGTACATTCCCGCCTCTTCGATCCGCGGCTGCTTCGGCCCGCGTGCCGCGACGATGCGGCTTCCAGTCGTCGTGTAGTTGATGCGATCGTAGAACGCGCGTTCGTTCGTAAGGCGCTCGGGACGCGTGGCGCCGCGCGCGTCCGTTCTTACCCGATAGATGTCGCCGCCTTCCTCGGTCCACGTCACGTACGCCAGATGACGGCCGTCCGGCGACCACACCGGCGAATGTTCGCCCACCTCCACGTTCGTCAGGCGGCGTGGCGTCCCGGCCGGCAGATCCATGATCCAGAGCCGGTCGAGGGCGGTAAACGCGAGCCGCCTTCCGTCGGGCGACGGACGCGCGTTCCGGATCTGGCGCACGGTGAGCATCGAGTCGTTGAGCTCGTAATCGAAATGCACCAGCGGTCCGAGCTGCTGCTCGACATCGGCGGTGAACGGAATCTCGGTCACCACGCCGGTGGCGATCTCCACCCGCTTGATCTTTCCGTTCCACGACGTGATGAGGGCCGCGCCATCCGGAGTGAACGATGAGCCGGGCATGTTGTCGCGAGTGTATCGCGACTCCTGGTCGTCGCGTTGCACGTTGCGGACGAGCCACCGCTCGTCGCCTGAGGAAATCTCCCGCAGCCGGAGGGACGTTGCCGAATCCTCGCGTGTCGCGTAGACGAGCCAAGTGCCATCGGGACTAACGATCGGGCGCATCGCGCTGCCGTACGCGTTTGTGCGCGAGTGCGTCTGGCCGGTCTCGCGGTCGTACACGGCAATCTGCCAGAGCGGCAGCTGCAGGTTGTAGCCGAAGCCGCCTCGCTTCACCGCCACGTGGATGTACCGCGGGTCGTCGCCGAAGGCGGCCCCCAGATAGTTGTCGATCGGCGCGCCGCCGCCGGCCTGCGGTCCGGACGAACCGCCGCCTGACGCGCCGGCCAGCTTTACGCCGCTCCCCCCGTCAATGTGAAACAGAAACAGCTCGTAGGTGCTGGCGCGTACGTCGGTAGTGGA
>DATKDD010000255.1:0-12045 GCA_035512875.1 Gemmatimonadaceae bacterium
TTTGCCTGCGGCGCCGAATGGGGGCTCGATTTCCTGCTGAATATAGCTTTGTTCGTACCATTGGGAGCCGCGCTCCAGGTGGCCAAGGTATCGTGGCGGACGGCGCTCCTGCTGTCTCTCGCCCTTACCACCACCGTAGAAATGCTGCAGTTCACGGTTGTGAGTGGACGGGTCGCAAGCACAGGCGACCTGACCGCGAACACCCTGGGCGGGATGCTCGGATTCGCGCTTTCCGCCTACCTCCGCACGATCGCCGCGCCGGCTGGGCGATCTGCGGCGCTTCTCGTCGGGATGGCTGGCATCCTGATCCTTGCGATACTCGCCGGAACGGCTTGGGCCTTTGGCCCGGCGCCCACCGAACATCCGTACTGGGGGCAGTTCGCTCCGAAACTCGGGAAGCTCGACCAGTTTCAGGGAAGCGTTGTCAGAGCCGATGTGGATGGCATCCCGCTTCGGGATGGGCGGTTGGCGACGACCGCCGCCGTGCGGGACCGGCTCCGGCGGGATGGGGTGGTGGTGCGAGCGGTGGTGCACGGCGGTGCGCCTACCGAACTCCTTGCGCCAGTGGTGAGCATCTTCGACGGTGAACATAACGAAATTCTGCTCGTTGGCCAGCATGGAACGGATCTCGTCTTTCGAATGAGGCGGAGATCGACCCAACTCGGCTTCAGAACCCCGTCGGTAAGCGTATGGGACGTCTTTCCCCGGATGCCGCCGGGAAGCGATACGTCGACCATACAGCTCACGGGAACGGTGGGCGGCTACGCGATCGGCGCGGTTGCGAGCGAAGGCACGGAGACCAGGACGAGGTTCATTCATTTTCGACCGACGTTCGGATGGGCGCTCCTCATCCCGTTCGAGCACCTCTACACGCCGCGCGCCCAACGATTCACCAGCATATGGCTCGCGCTACTTTTCGCGCCGCTGGGCTACTACACGGTGGCCGCGCTGGCGGGGCTGCGCGGCGCGAGCGGCCGAATCGCCGTCGCGGCGTGGTCCGTGGCGGTGACGATGCTTGGGATCGTCGTGCTTCCGTTATTGCTCGGCCTCGCTCCAGGCACGCAGGCCGAATGGCGGGGAGTGGCACTGGGACTCGGCGGAGGTGCTCTTCTCGCGGGACTTCTGGTACCGCTCTTGGCCGCGCAGCGGGCTCCTGATTCGCACACCGCTCACCAGCGCACCCCGAAGCACTGAATGCATAGCATTCGACACCAGTGCGATGTGAGACGCAAGGATTACGAGTCCACGCGGCTTGCCTCCAAAGGGTCGCACCATCACAATTGATACGGTGCCTACACTGCTCACCGCGCTCGCGCAGTTCACCGCGATCCTCAAGACGGCGTTGTTCGTCGTCGCCGCCGTACTGGCCATCGTGTTTCTCGCCGACTGGCTGGTGCGCACACGGCGCATCAACGCGTTCAACCCCGTCGCGCGCTTCTTTCGCCAGAGTGTCGACCCGTTGCTCGAACCGATAGAGCGACAGGTAGTGCGTGCCGGAGGGTTGCCGACAAGCGCTCCGTGGTGGGCGTTGGTCGCCGTCGTGCTCGGCGGCATCCTGTTGATCGTCCTCCTCAATCAACTTCAGGCATGGCTGGCTCAGCTCGCGCTTGCCGCCGGGAGCGGGCCGGGGACGGTCATCGTGCTGTTGATTCTGTGGGCACTCGGAATCGTGCAGATTGCCCTGATCCTGCGTGTCATCGCTTCGTGGTTTCGAATTTCGGAGTATCGCTGGTGGCTGCGTTGGGCGGTTCGCCTGACTGATCCGATACTTCGGCCATTGCGCCGGGTGATTCCGCCGCTGGGTATGATCGATCTCACTCCTCTGGTTGCGTACTTCGCAATCTGGATCCTGCAGGGAATCGTGCGTTCCGCGTTATGAGCGCTACCGCACACGTTAGGCAGTACGGTGCTGCCGTGCGGATCACGGTGCGCGTGCAGCCACGCGCCTCGCGCTCCGCAGTGGAAGGAGTACGCGGCGACGCATGGCGCGTTCGTGTGCAGGCACCACCGGTCGCTGGGGCCGCCAATGCCGCGGTGTGCCGGTTGCTGGCTGACTCGCTGCGCGTGCCTCGGCGACACGTTCGGTTGATTTCCGGATCCAGCGCTCGCACCAAGATCATCGAGATCGACGGCATGTCGGCCGATGACGTCGAGGCGCGGCTAGTCGCCGCCATGGAGGATCGTTAATGGACGTCCTGATGGTCGGCGGCGATGCCGCCTTGCGAGAAGTGGTGTTGCAATTGCTGCGCACGACCGGCCTGAGTGGCGCGGGGTGCGAGGATGTGTCATGCGCAAGGGAGATGGCCGCCGTCGCGCCGCCCCTTGCTCTGGTCATGGACGTGAAGCTGTCGCCCGTGCAGGAGGGGGCCGGGTGTATACCCATCCTTCCTGGCGGATCGGTGATTCTTTTCCGCGAGGGAGTGAGCGCAGCTCGAGCGACTCAGCAGGTGTTCGGGCGAGCGCTCGTGGCGGAACTCAGCCTGCCGCTCGAGCGGGCGCGGCTGATGACTTTGCTGCAACGAATCGTTGCGCGCGCCCGGATCACCGGTCGCGACCGGCGTGCTCCGGAGTCGCCGCTGTCACCGTGACCCCCGCGCGCTTGCCAGCGGGGGATCGCGATACTAACATCAGGATCGACAATCGACTTCGTGGCGATTTAGGGCTACTTGCGGCCACGTTAAACATCCAGCTAAAGCGCCGGTCCAAAGCCCGCGCGTATGCCGGGCTCTTTTTTTTGGCTCCTCGCTGTTTCAAGTGGGTGACAAGCGGAACTCGAGCTGACCGGCGAGAAGATAGGCCATGACGATCAAATCGTGGTTCTAGCGATGTCCTTTCGCCTTCGCCTTGGCATCCGTGTAGTTCGAAACTTCGCATTTTTCACCGCAGAGTACGCGGAAGAGCGCAGAGGACCGCAGGAAGTTCGAGGATGCGGCTCGCTTCAGTGCGCGAATGAACAAAGCTGCTCTTTTTTTCTCTGCAGTTCTCTGCGACCCTTTGCGTCCTCTGCGGTAAAAACGCCGTTGACTTCACCTTCTGAGCGTACGACTCCCAGCGTTCCACTCGAGTCTTGGCGCGACTCGGAATAGCGAGGAGCCTTTTTTTTACATGTCGACGCCACGAGATCACTTGCCCACCCATTCTCCGTACCTGGACGCGCTGGCGCGCCGGGTGCTCATCTATGATGGGGCAATGGGTACGAGCATTCAGCGCTACGCCCTCACGGCGGGGGACTTTGGCGGTGCGTCGCTCGAGGGGTGCAACGACAACCTCGTGCTGACGCGGCCGGACGTAATCCGGGAGATTCACGACAGCTTTCTCGCCGTTGGCTGCGACGTGGTTGAAACCTGCACTTTCCAGAGCACGCCGCGACGGCTCGCCGAATGGGGGCTGGGCGACAAGGTCGAAGCAATCAACGTGAACGCGGCGAGAATTGCGCGTGAAGCATGCGATGCCTTCGCGACGCCGCAGCATCCCCGTTTCGTCGCGGGGTCGATGGGTCCAACCGGGATGCTGCCGTCGAGCAGCGATCCCGCGCTTTCGGCGATCACGTTCGCCGAGCTCGCCGAGAATTTTCATCAGCAGGCACTTGCCCTCATTGCGGGTGGCGTCGATGTGCTGCTGATCGAGACCTCACAGGACATTCTCGAAGTAAAGGCGGCGATCTCGGGAATCGAGCGAGCGTTCGAAATTCTCGGACGCCGAATCGCCCTGCAGGTGCAAGTGACGCTGGACACGAGTGGGCGCATGTTGCTCGGCACCGACATCGCCAGTGCGCTCACCACGCTCGAATCGCTTCGGGTAGATGTCATCGGCCTCAACTGCTCGACCGGTCCGGAGCACATGCGTGAGCCGATACGCTACCTGACGAGCCACGCACGCACACCGATCTCGTGTATTCCCAACGCTGGGCTGCCGATCAACACCGGCAGCGGCGACGCCGTGTACCCGCTCGAACCGGGTCCGATGGCCCGGGCGCTCGGAGAGTTCGTCCACGATTTCGGGGTGCGGGTCGTCGGCGGTTGCTGTGGAACCACCCCTGAGCATCTGCGTGAAATCGTGGAGGCGGTGCGGGGCGATGGAACGGCAATCGGGAATCGGGAATCGGAAATCGGCACGGCGCCGGAGCCGGATACCCGCATCGCGCGTAGCGCATCGCGCATCGCGCGCGTGTCCTCGGCGATGCGGGCGATCACCATTCATCAGGATCCACCCCCTCTGCTGGTGGGCGAGCGCGTGAACTCACAGGGGTCACGGCGTGTGAAGCGGTTGCTCCTCGCCGATGACTACGAGGGCATTCTCGGCGTAGCGCGGGAGCAGGCGGAGTCGGGAGCGCACGTGCTGGACGTGTGCGTAGCGCTCACCGAGCGCGCGGATGAGGCCGAGCAAATGTCGTCCGTGGTGAAGCTGCTTTCCATGTCGGTCGAGACGCCGCTGATGATCGATTCCACCGAGGCGCCGGTCATCAAGGCAGCGCTGGAGCACGCTCCCGGCCGAGCGATCATCAACTCCATAAACATGGAGAACGGAAGGGCGCGCATCGATTCCGTCGTGCCGCTGGCCAAGACTCACGGCGCGGCGCTGGTGGCGCTCACGATCGATGAACAGGGGATGGCAAAGACGCGCCAGCGCAAGCTCGAGATCGCGCAGCGCATACACGACATCGTCACCGGCGAATACGGTCTCGCGCCTGACGACCTGATTTTCGACGCGCTCACCTTCACGCTTGCGACTGGCGATGCCGAATGGATCGACTCGGCGGTGGAGACGATCGAGGGGATCCGACTGATCAAGCGCGAATTGCCCGGGGTGGCGACGATACTGGGCGTATCGAACGTCAGCTTCGGACTCTCGCCGCGCCCGAGGGCGCTGCTCAATTCGGTATTCCTGCATCATTGCGTCGAAGCCGGGCTGGATGCGGCGATCGTGAATCCGACGCACGTCATTCCGTACTTCGAGATCGCCGAAGACGAACGCCAGGCGGCGGACGATCTGGTATTCAACCGGCGTCCGGACGCGCTGCAGCGCTTCATCGAACGATTCGAGGGCAAGGAACAGCTGGAAGCGGCGGGTGCTCTCGAGGATCCGACCGCCGGACTCGAGCCTGACGAACGCGTGCACTGGCAGGTGCTGCATCGCAAGAAGGACGGGATCGAGGAAGCGCTCGATGCGGCCGGTGTTCGCTCCGATCCGATTCGAGTCCTCAACGACGTCCTGCTGCCGGCGATGAAGGAAGTAGGTGACAGGTTCGGAGCCGGCGAGCTGATCCTGCCGTTCGTGCTGCAGAGCGCCGAGGTGATGAAGCGCGCGGTGCGCCACCTCGAAGAGTTTCTCGAGCGAAAGGAAGGCTACACCAAGGGCAAGGTGGTGCTCGCCACCGTATACGGCGACGTGCACGACATCGGGAAGTCGCTGGTCAACACCATTCTCTCGAACAACGGCTACACGGTGTACGACCTGGGCAAACAGGTACCGGTCAACACCATAATCGAGAAGGCTGTCGAGGTGGACGCCGACGCGATAGGACTTTCTGCGCTCCTCGTCTCGACGTCCAAACAGATGCCGATCTGCGTTCAGGAGCTCGACAAGCGCGGATTGGCATTTCCGGTGATGATCGGCGGCGCAGCGATCAACCGCCGGTTCGGACGACGCGCGCTGTTCGTGGATGGGGATCGAGCCTACGCTCCGGGCGTGTTTTACTGCAAGGATGCGTTCGAGGGCCTGGAGACGATGGAAACGCTGATCAAGCCTGACGAGCGGGAGAAGTTCGTCGCGCGCATGCTCGATGATGCGCGGCGCGATGTGTTTCTGCACACCGCGGTCGGAAAGGACATCTCGTCGGGAGACGCCAGCCAGGCCAGGAGCGATGTACGAGCCGACGTGCCCGTGCCGGTTCCGCCATTCCTCGGCACTCGCGTGCTGCGAGACATTCCACTGGACGAAGTGCTGGCGCTGCTGGATCTCGACGAACTGTTTCGCTTGCAGTGGGGCGCGCGAGGCTCCGGAGCAAAGTACGAGGAGACGCTGGCGACCGAATTCCGGCCAACGCTCGCCAGGCTTACCGCACAAGCGGCGGCCGGGGGCTGGCTCAAGCCGCAGGCGATCTATGGCTACTTTCCCGTGCAGGCGAGCGAAACGGAGTTGATCGTCTACGACCCGGCCGCCTACGAAAGCGACGCCGGTACCCTACGGGAAATCGCGCGCTTCGGCTTTCCGCGGCAGGAGGGGCGCGAGCGCCTGTGCCTCTCCGACTATTTTCGCGATACGGATAGCGGAGTCATCGACATCGCCGCATTCCAGATCGTCACGGTTGGCGCTGAAGCGACGCAGAGATTCGAAGAGCTGCAGCAGAACGGCGAATACAGCGAGGCGTTCTACGTGCACGGAATCTCCGTCGAGGCGGCCGAGGCGGTTGCCGAATGGATGCACCGCCGCGTCAGGCGTGAGCTCGGTCTCGAACCCTTACGCGGCAAGCGCTACTCTTGGGGCTACCCGGCTTGTCCCGACCTCGAAGACCACGGCACGCTGTTCCGGCTGCTGCCGGCCGAGGATGCACTGGGGATTTCGCTAACCACGGCGTTCCAGTTGATGCCCGAGCAATCCACCGCCGCGATCATCGTGCATCATCCCGAAGCGAAATACTACGTGGTACGTGGCGAGGCGCGCGGCGCACCGGCGGCGGTCGGTGCGGCTGAGGAAACGTGAGACACCCTCCGGATGCACGACGCGCCGGACGCGGCTCGCGAAGCGTGCGAGCGTCCGGCGCGCCTTTCTCCCGACTCCAAGCGTTATGGCACGCGCAGCCCTCGAACGGTGGCCGCGCGGGCCCTGAGATCGGCGGCAATCGGCGTGATCTGTCTGGTGGTAGTGAGCGAATCGTTGCCGGGACGGATGATCGTCGCAGGCGAGACCGTACCCGGCGTCGGCCTGGCCAGCACGATCGCGACCGTCAGCGAAACCGTCTCACCGGGCCCAATGGCGGGTATCGGGCCAATGGACCATCCACCCTTGACATCATTGCCGGTCTCCGGCGCGCAATCGAGAGCGTGCGGGCCGACTACGCACTGCGGACGCAGGAGCTGTGCGCCGGCGCGGCCAGCGGAGTAGATCGCATAGGTGGAGTCTTCGCGCGCGGCTGGCACGTAGTCGAGAACGAGCGGGCCCGTACCGACGGTATCCGACAGGAAAATGCCGCGTGCTTCCGTGCCCGGCGGCGACTCGACGACCTGTACGCCGACCAGGCCGGGCTGACCCATGAACGCGGGACTGAAGTTCGGAACCTGAAACCCCTGATCGTACGCCACGAGCAGCGACTCGGCCGGAAACATCGTTATGTTATCATCACGGATTTCGGGGACCAGCCGGCGATCGAGAGTGCCCGTGGAACCGATGTCGAAGTCGAACATCGGCGCCAGGTACACATCACGCAACGTGTGGCCGCCGACCGGTTGCTCGGGATGGAAGAACCGGTACTCGTCCATGGCACTGATGTTCGTCACGTCGAACTTGAGCAGAATGGCATTCGGCTCGCTTGGCGGGAGGTAGGCGGTAATGCTGACCTGCAGTCCGAAGTTCTGGCCGGGACGGTCGTCGCTCGTGAGGCGCGGCGCGGAAAAGCCGAAAAACGGCGTATGGCGCACATCAGTCCACAACACCACACGCCAGCGCGTGCTGTCCGTGCCGACCGGTCCCAATCGCTGACGCGGAGCGTAGTCGCCAATCTGGTAGAACGCCATTGCCAGCGTGTCCTCGCCGCCGGCAGAGGCATCTCGCAAGGCACCGATCAGCAACTTCCCCTCGCCGATGTACGCATTCGCGGCATCTGGCGCCGTGTCGGGCCAGGTGAGGCCGAGACGGTCCGGATCGGAAATGGCCGTACAGATTTCGCCGTACTCGTTGGCCGGGCACACGATCAGCGTGTGTCCGGGCCACCAGAACGCATTACGAGTCAGGCAGAACACGGCATCCTGGGGAAGCACGCGACACGTGCCCGGTCGCGCGATCGCCACGTTCTGTCGCCCACCCGAAATCGTCTGCGTGAAGGAGAACGGCAGATAGTCCAGGGTGGTTTGGACGGTGAAACGGTGCAAACCGCCCGGCACATCCGTTACGACCGTGTCGCCGCGCACGGTAAAGGTGAGCGTATCGTCCATCGTCACCATGGCCGTAACGGTGTCGGAAGCGGACCGGATGGTCTGGAACTGTACGGCGAAGGGACCACTGCCTCCAGCCGGACCATCATCGCCACAGGCAACGAGCGCGAGCACGGCGAGAATTCCAAGAATAGGAGTAGTACGGCGCATGAATGATGTTTGGGAAAAGGGTTCCCTAGGCTACCCCCGGTGACGACGTCTCGCAACGCCCAGGCCCTGCTCGCCCCCGACCGCATTGTCGTGTTCGATGGCGCGATGGGCACGATGCTCTATTCGCGCGGCGTGTTCATCAATCAGTGCTATGATGAGCTGAACCTGCGGACACCGGATCTGGTGCTGGAAGTTCACCGCGCCTATCGCGCCGCCGGAGCCGAGGTGCTGGAGACGAACAGCTTCGGCGCGAACCGGCTAAAACTTTCACAGTACGGCCTCGAGGCTCAGGTAGCGGAGATCAACAGGCACGCGGCCGCGCTGGCCCGCATCGCCGCTGGCAGCGATGGGTGGGTTGCCGGTGCGGTAGGCCCCTTGGGCATTCGCATCGAACCCTACGGCCCCACCAGCCGGGGAGACGCCCGGGCGCTGTTCGCCGAACAGATGGGCGCGCTGCGGGAGGAGGGCGTAGATCTCTTCCTGCTGGAGACGTTTGCCGACCTCGACGAAATAGAGCAGGCGATTTGCGCCGCGCGGGAAGTCGACGCCTCGATTCCCGTCATCGCCCAGATGACCATCGGCACCGATGGCCGCACCCCCTACGGCGCGACCGCCGAAAGTGTGGCGCGCGCACTCGACGCCGCCGGCGCCGATGTGGTGGGGCTCAATTGTTCGGTCGGCCCCCAGATCATTCTCGAGGCCATCGAGCGGATGGCGGCGGTGACGACGCGCAAGCTGAGTGCCCAGCCTAACGCCGGAATGCCGCGTGAGGTGGGCGGACGCTCGATGTACATGGCCAGCCCCGAGTACATGGCCAGCTACGCACGCCACCTGATCCAGGCCGGAGCCAAGATCGTGGGCGGATGCTGCGGCACGACGCCCGAGCACGTGCACGCCATCGCCGAGGGGATTCGGCCGTTGGTGCCGAGGGGGCGCGGGATGAGAGAAACGCGGCGCGCGACGCGGGATGAGGGAAGCCCTGCGGCGGTGACCGCGGTGGAGGAGCGACCCCCGGCGCCCGCGATCGAGCCCATTCCGCTCGCCGAGCGGTCGAGGTGGGGCGCCAAACTCGCCGCCGGTGAGTTCGTCACCTCGGTGGAGATCGTACCGCCCCGGGGCGTGGATGCTACACGCATGCTCGAGGGGGTGCGGGCCCTCAAGGCGGCCGGGATCGACGCCGTCAACGTGCCCGATGGTCCTCGGGCGCAGAGCCGGATGGGGGCACTCATGACGAGCCTGCTCATCGAGCAGCAGGTCGGAATCGAGTCGGTGACCCACTACTGCTGCCGCGACCGAAATCTGCTTGGTATGTTGTCCGATTTGTTAGGTGCGAGCGCGATCGGCCTGAGGAACATGCTGCTCATTACCGGAGATCCGCCGAAGATGGGTCCGTATCCGGACGCGACAGCGGTGTTCGACATCGATTCCATCGGCCTGACCAATCTGGTCGACCGGCTCAATCACGGGCTCGACCCGGGCGGTAACGCCATTGGTACGCCGACTCGGTTCGTGATAGGGGTGGGGGTCAACCCCGCGGCGATCGACGCCGAGACGGAGATCCGCCGGTTCGAATGGAAGGTGGAAGCGGGCGCGGAGTTCGCCATTACCCAACCCGTGTTCGATGTGGCGCAGCTGGAGCAGTTTCTCACGCGCGTGTCGCACGTTCGCATTCCGGTCATCGCCGGCATCTGGCCGCTCGTTTCGGCTCGGAACGCCGAGTTTCTGGCGAACGAGGTGCCTGGCGTCGTCGTGCCACCGGAGATCATCGACCGCATGCGCGCAGCCAACAACATCTCGAAGGATCGCGCCGTCCAGGAAGGGATAGCGATCGCCCGGGAGATGCTCACACGCGTCCGCGAATCCGTGCAGGGGGTGCAGGTGAGCGCGCCGTTCGGCAAGGTGGAGCTTGCGCTGCAGGTCATTGGCGACGGAAGGCTGCCGGAGTAGATCGCGGGAAAGGGAAATGGGAAAAGGGAAAGGGGAAAAGGGAAATGGAGTTCATTTCCCATTTCCCGTTTCCCTTTTCGCGCTCTAGAATACCCGCATGACCGATACCCCCAACCGCCCTCTCACCGCGCTCTCCGACGAGGAGGGCATGTTCCGCGATGCCGTCGCGGATTTCGCCGAATCCGAAGTGCGCCCGCGAGTGCGCGAGATGGACAGCGCGAAGCGCATCGACCCGCAATTGATCCCTGCGTGTTTCGAGCTGGGGTTGATGGGCATCGAAGTGCCGGAGGAGTTCGGCGGCGCAGGCGGCTCGCTGTTCATGGTGACGCTCGCGGTGGAGGAGCTCAGCCGCGTCGATGCCTCGGCGGCGATTCTGGTGGATGTGCAGAACACGCTGGTGAATCACCCGATGGTGACGTACGGCTCGGCCGAGCAGCATTCGCGCTTCCTGCCACGCCTGACGAGTGGCCTGGTGGGGGCGTACGCGCTGTCGGAAGCGGGATCCGGGTCCGATGCGTTCGGTCTGGAGACCAGGGCCGAGCGCGCAGAGGGAGAAGGTTGGCGGCTGAATGGACGCAAGCTCTGGATCACGAACGGGGCCGAAGCCGGATTCTTCATCGTATTCGCCAACGCCGATCCTCAGGCCGGCTATCGGGGGATAACCGCGTTTCTCGTCGAGCGCGATTTTCCGGGTTTTGCCGTCGGCAAGAAGGAGGACAAACTCGGAATTCGCGCCTCGAGTACGACGGAGCTGCTGCTCGATCAGTGCATCGTGCCTGACGAGAACGTGCTTGGCCCGGTCGGCCAGGGCTACAAGATCGCCATCGAAACGCTGAACCTTGGCCGGATCGGCATCGGTGCGCAGATGATCGGCATCGCCCGTGGTGCACTCGCGGCAACGATCGCCTACGTGCAGGAGCGGCAGCAGTTCGGCCGGGCAATCGCCGAGTTTCAGGCGGTTCAGTTTCAGCTTGCCCAGGCGGCAACCGAGCTGGAGGCGGCTCGACTGATGGTGTACAACGCCGCGCGCCTGAAGGATGGAGGCCTGCCGTTCGCGCAGGAGGCAGCGATGGCCAAGCTGTTCTCGTCGCAGGTGTGTGAGCGCGTCACCTCGTTATGCGTCGAATTGTTCGGTGGATCCGGCTACACGACCGATCATCCCGTCGAGAAGTTCTACCGGGACGCGAAAATCGGTACGATCTACGAGGGCACTTCGAACATGCAGCTGCAGACGATCGCCAAAAGCCTGCTGCGCTAGCATAACGATGCCGTTTTCGCGCCTCCTCGGGCGCGGCGAAGGCCTATAGAGCCGAAACGTACCGAACTCCTGCCGCGCTTTCCCCGAGAATCCCCAACCGCCATCCGTTTGTACCGCTCGCCTCGAGTGACCTGCCTCTTTGGTGACGGGAATTTCAAGAGAATCGTGATGCGAATCACCGAAACCGACTTCACAAAACAAAGTGGTGCGGGATGGTGGAAAGGATCTTTTCAATGTGGTGAGCGCGGCATATACTGCTGCCCGCGCGAACGAGCCCTGACGTTCGCGCACTCGCCGCCCGCCGGGACTTTGCCCGGCAATTCATTTCACGTTCCTGCACGATTGCGGTGATGAAGCCGCAATGAGGGCAAACCCGTCGAAAGGCGGGGACGCAAAGCTGCGAGGCTACGGTGCGCCGTTAGGTCACCTTGCCAGTCGAGCTGTCGAGCAGGCCACACTGGAGACGCCAATGCGCGTACCTTTGCTGGCCGCACTCGCCATCATCAGCGCTTCCTGCGCCGATGGTACCCAGTCGGCCAT
>DATKDD010000256.1:0-6350 GCA_035512875.1 Gemmatimonadaceae bacterium
CAGAAGGCACCCGAAAAGCGGCATCCGACGGCACGGGCGATGCTCGAAGAGCTCGAGCGCATTACCAGTCCGCAGGGAGCGCTGCTCTCACCGGCAGGCGCAGGCTGGAGCGATTCGCTAGGCCGGGGATCTCGCTTCGCCACGCTGCTGGTAGCCGCCGCACTGATCGGCGTGGCCGCCACCGTGTTCGCCCGCCGGGCGGATGCGCCAAGGCAAACAGCCGATACGGGCGCGACTACCAGGGTTGCCGGCGCGGTCGGCGATTCGACCGTCGCCCCTGGCGATTCGGTCGTCAGGATCGGTGATACCACACGCCCCGCACCGGTGACCGGCGCACAGGCGCCCGTGGTGCTTTCGTATGAGGACTCCGTGTCGATCGCCAGGGCGATGCAGCGCCGAACGAACTCGACGCTGCCTATCAATCCGGATTCACTGAAGATGGTCTTCCAGCGCGCAATGTCCGACTCGGCCGCCACGGTCGCCGAGCAGATTCGTCGCCAGGTAGAAGGACTGCACGCCCAGGGGTGGGGGGGGGGGCGGGATGTGGGTACCAGGGTGCTCGTCGCACCACAGTTGCCGCCGTCGGCGCGGGGTAAGTCGCGCGTGGTGATTACCGACATCGTGGACGGCACACCCTCGCAGCGCCTTGGTGAAGCATCGCGTGCGTTTGCCGACTCGTTGCGAGCTCGGCTCGCGCGGGACACGTCGCTCGAAGTCGTGGACGCCGAGCGGACGCGCTCAGTGGCCACGCGCGTACCTAACCGCGCCGCGGCCGGCTGGACGTTGCGCGCCGACCTGATGGTGACCGGCCACGCCCTTGCCCGGGACGAGGGCATGGTCGTGCAATTGCTGGTCAGCGACCTGCGCACCGGCAATGTGTACGTTACTACCAGCGATCTGGTTTCGCTTGGCGATCCGCTTGCCGCGTTACCATCGCTCATGGCCAAGTTGACGCCGCGTATCGAGCAGATGGCTCGCGCCTCGCAGAGGCGTGAGGTTCCCCGCGTCGCTCCACCGCCCGCGGTACCACCGGCGCAACCGACTCCGGGATCCTCCTCGCCTCCGGCGCGCTAGCATCAGGTAGTGCTGCGCCCGGCCAGCGCGGCGTCACCCTTCGGTTGTCACCACCAGCGCTACGCGGTAGTCGCGCGAGCCCGGCTCGTCGCTGGAATGCGGGTATGGCTGTAACCCGTTCACCGTGACGGTATATCCGAGGTAAGTAGCGGCGCGCGGCTCTACGCCGGTGTGGAGCGTGTCGACGATAGCCGCAGCCTCGGACTTTTCGCTCGCCAGACGGAAATGCAGTTCGGCATCGCCTCCCCAGACGCACACCACATCTACCGGGCAGCGGGAGTCGTTCTCGACAGCCAGAAACGTGACGATGAGCATGCCGCCGCCAACAGATGCACTCTCCCCGCGGCGCAGCGTGAATTCGGCGTTCGTCGGCACCACCTTGGGCTGCGGTTCGCCCTCGTTCGGCTCGGCGGGTTGTTTGGAGTTGGCGCAGGCGAGGGCGGCCGAGGCGAGAAGGGCGGATAGGAAGGTACGCATTGGGTCGATTCGTAGGAGGCATGAGTGAGACCCGCCTATTCGAGCGGCCGTCACACCCCCGGGGCCTGGCGTCCGATCCCGGCATGCATGTCTAGGCCGCGCCGATTATCTCGCATACATGAACTAAGTTGAACCTCGGCGCGCAGCAGCGCCGCAAGCGACAGGCGAGAAGAAGATCGTGCACGGTACACCTGACGATAGCATAGTCGTTCCCCCGCATGCGCGTACGCTGCGAGGCGAGGCGCGTGCCCTGGCCACGCTCGCCGTACCCGTGGTCGTGGTGCAGGTCGGCATGATGATGATGGGTGTAGTGGACACGATGATGATCGGCCGCGTGTCCGCCACCGCGCTCGCCGCAGTCGCGCTCGGCCATCTGTACTTTTTCATCATCGCCTCGTTCGGGATGGGGACGCTGATGGCGCTCGATCCGATAGTGTCCCAGGCGGTGGGTGCCAAGGATGATCTGGCCATAACGCGCGGCCTGCAGCGCGGGCTGGTGCTCGCACTCGGCCTGACGATTCCGATGTCGATCGTGCTCTGGCTAGCCGAGCCGGCCTTGACGCTCCTGCGTCAGCCGCCGACGGTAATTCCGATCGCCGCCGGGTATGTGCGCGCGTCGATTCTCGGCATGCTCCCGTTTCTGGCGTTCACCGTGCTGCGCCAGTCGCTGCAGGCAATGAAGCGCATGGCGCCGATCGTCTGGACGATCGTTCTCGCAAATCTGGCGAATGTGCTGCTCAACTGGATGCTCGTATACGGAAGGCTCGGCGCGCCCGAGCTCGGTGCTGTCGGGACGGGGTGGGCGTCGAGCATCAGCCGGCTGCTCATGGCGGTGATACTTCTGGCGTTCGCCTGGCGATCGCTGCGGCCTCACATCGCGCCACTGCGCCGCGACGCACTGCACACGGCGCCGCTCACGCGCATGCTTCGCGTGGGCACGCCGATCGGTGCGCAGTTCATGCTCGAGGGCGGCATCTTCGGTCTGGTCGCGATCCTGATGGGCGTGCTCGGGCCGATCCAGGTCGCCGCGCATCACGTGGCGCTCAACATGGCTGCGCTCACCTTCATGGTGCCGTTAGGAATATCCGCGGCGGCGAGCGTGCTCGTGGGGCACGCGGTGGGCCGGGTCGATCCGGAAGATGCGCGCGGCGCGAGCAGGGCGGCGATCGTGCTCGGCGGGGGATTCATGGCGAGCATGGCGGTGGTAATGCTGACCATGCCAGAGCTGCTCGCGCGCGCTTACACCACGGACACCGCCGTGATCGCGCTGGCCGCGGCACTGATTCCAATTGCGGGAGTGTTCCAGATATTCGACGGCTTGCAGGTGGTATCGATCGGCATTCTACGCGGTGTCGGCGATACCCGGACGCCGCTGATCGTGAACCTGCTCGGCTTCTGGCTCATCGGGCTGCCGGTCAGTCTGTTCCTTGCCTTTCGAATGGGTTACGGCCCGGTGGGGCTCTGGTGGGGATTGGTCGTGGGACTTGCGGCGGTTGCCATCGCGCTGCTGGCGCGGGTGCGCGCGCGGCTCGGGCAAGAGATGCGACGGCTGGTGATCGATGATGAGACCGTGCTAGAGCTCAACGCGCGGTAGGACCGCGGCAGGCTGGGGGATTCACCGTTCGAAAAAGCGCCGCGGCTTTCGCCGCGGCGCATTCCGTATTCCCCGCGTCGCTCGTCGCTCGTCCCCCCTAGTACTCGTACAGCGCATTGAAGACCAGCTTGAACGTGCCGTGCGGCTGAGCACGGAACAGCACCTCCGGGCCTAGCAAGTGCAATGTGCCGCGGCCAACCTGGGCAGTGGCGGCCGCCACACCACCCTTGAGGTACTGTTCGCCCCAGGCCCAACCGCTTCGCAATGGCGCGGCGGTGTCGAACCATGCCACGGGCCGTATGCCGGCGACCGTCGCCGATGGCGTCAGGCGAAACACCGGACTGTTGTCGAACATAACGATCGCGCGTGACTGCATTCCGGCCGCCAACGGGGCGGTGGAGTCCACCCTTACCTCGAGCAGGGAGCCGGGTATGTAATACTTCTCGCGCGGCAGCTCTGCCGTCTGGCCGTTAGGCGAGTGTTCGAGGAGATGGTTTTCGACAGGAAGGCCGAGGTGGTGCGCCAGCACGGTCGAGCCTCCGATGGTGATGACGGTGCCGCCCTGCTCGAGGAAACTCCTGAGCTGCGGGACGGTCTTGTCCACCGTCACGTTGCCCAGCCAGCCGCGGAACTCGGCGGGGACGCTGCTCGCGTCAGGCGAGCCGGATCCAGGGCCGCCCCGTCCCTGGCCCGACGGAATGGCCCCGTCCACGAAAATGAGCACGTCGTATTTCGCGTTCAGATTGCCGGCGTCGAGGGTCTGCGGATAGACGACCTGGAACGGGAACTCGAACTGCTCGAGAATCCACCGGGTCCACCCGGAGGGCATCGAGCCACCGTAGCGGTCCCACAATCCGATTCGGGCAGGGCGCACCGGCGTCGCGCCGGCAGGGCGGGGGATCGCGCCGGAGCTCACCCCGAGCTCGCGCGCGAGCGTCTCGAGCCTGGCGTGCGTCCCGCTTCCGGGCGGAATGAAGAAGCTCCCTTCCGGATAGACCTGGCCGCCCGCGGTCACTGGTGATGTCACGCGCATCACCGTTTCACCCGACCCGAGCAGTCGATTGACCGCACGATAGGCATCGTTCATCGCTGCCGATAGGACATAACCACCGCCGTCCGGTGCCCTGGCAACCGTGCCGGCGGGCGTGACCGCCATGCTGTCGAGCCTGACGAGCGGCCCCTGGACTACGTCGAGGATCCGGTCGAAATCGACGCCCATCTGCATGGCGACGGTCCAACCTGCGTTGTCGTACGGCGGCTTGGGCGGCCCGCCCGGATAGGGAAAGTCGTTAGGGTGATCCTGCGGCTCGAACATGTCCAGAATGTGCGGCCGGAACGCCTGTGCCGTGTGGATGACGTAGGAATTGGCAGGGTAGCGCGTTCCGCTCGCCGTGAACGGCGCCGTCGCCCGATGGACGGTGATGCCGTTCTTCTGCAGTGCGTGCACGAGCTTGGTCGCGGTCGCGAAATCGCGCTGATCGGCCGGCAGGATGTAGGCGCGCGGATCACGGTCCGCCGGCTGCTTGAGCATCTCCATGTATCTGGACGGCGCCGGCGGCGCCCGCTCGACCCGGCCCGTGGTATTCTCCGGCTGGGCACGGTCGGTGGCAATCTGCGCTTCCATCCGCGCGATGTCCCGCGGCCAGATCGTCCACGAGTCCCTGCTCCCGGCCTGGATCTCGTCGTACCCCATCTTCCAGATGTTGAACAGAAACTGCTCACGGTGCCGCGACGCGATGTCGAACACCGCCCGATTGGCCGTCACCGAATAGTCGACCGACTGGCGGAAGTGCCACCTCTGAGGCTCGATCGGAAACGGCAGATCCCCACTCGCCAACTGGCGGTTAGGCAGCAGCGGAATATCGATCGGCGTCGGATTACCGATCGTCTCGGTAAGCAGCCCGATGATGTTGTGAAAGTACGCCGTAGTGCGCAGCCCGCCGTTCCACCAGGTGGAATAGTTCGCCCCCGAGCGCATCGTCACGCCTGGCTTGTTCTCGGAAACGAACCTGTTGTGCATCGATGCACCCACCAGATCGAGACTGGTGATGATCAGCGGGTGGAAGTTGTAATTGGCCGGATCGCGAAATGGCGGGGCGAACATCACCGTACCGGCGGGACCGGTCTGGTGATGATTGTACATGATCTGTGGAAACCATTCGATGTACATCGCCCGGTTCATGTTCTCCGACTCCGGCTGCGTCGCCATGTAGAAATCGCGATTGTTGTCATGGCCGATGTATTTCTGGTACAGCCGCGGGATCCCCGACGTCGAGCGTTCCTGCGGATTCACCGTTCGCATGTACCAATCGGACACGAGCTGCATTCCGTCGGGGTTGGCGTGAACGGCGAGAATGATCAGATCGTCCAGAAAGCGCATGGTCTCGGGATCGGTTCCGCTGGCCAGCTGCCAGACGGTTTCGAGAAGCTGCTGGGCCCCGAGAACCTCGGTCGAGTGGAGGCCGCCGTCGAACCAGACGACAGCTTTCCCCTCGGCTGCAAGCGCCCGCGCCTCGGTCTCGCTCACCCCCTCGGCAAGCGCGAGCCGCCTGGCGATGTCCTTGAATCGCCCGAGGCGCCGATGGTTGGCTGGCGACGTGAGGATCGCCATGAGCTGCGGCCGGCCCTCCGCCGTTAGGCCGATCGTGTCCAGCAACATCCGGTCCGATTGCGAAGCGAGCCGGGTCCAGTACTCCGAGAATTTCGAGTAGTCGGGGAGTACGTAATCCGCGCCGATCTCGTGACCGAAGAATTCCTTGGGGCTGGTGAGCGACTGCGCGCTGGCAGAGACGGTCGCCAGCACCGTGAGCGCCAGCGCGCGGCGCGTCGAGCGAAGTAGGAGCATTGTGGAAGGAATTAGGAACCAGGAGTGAGGAATCAGGAAAAAGGGAGCACGGGCGATTCCTTATGCAAGATACGAGTGCCGGGCGGGCGGCGTTGGCGCACCGGGCACATGAGCCAAGCTATCACGCCGGTTCGGGAAGCGGGAGGATGGGATCGCGCACGCTGAAGCGAATGGCGCGCCGCTTCGCCCGTGCGATGCGCACCCGGGCCGCCATCTGCGCGAGCAGCGATTCGGCCTCCGCGGTGCCGACGTCGATCAGTGTTGGCTGCGCGCCACCCGAGGCGGTATCCACGACCACGCTGGCGAGCCCGTGGCGGCGCTGAAAGGGCGATACCATCACGTGCAAAGTCTGAATCTTGT
>DATKDD010000257.1:0-5822 GCA_035512875.1 Gemmatimonadaceae bacterium
GCCATCGCCTTGTATTCGTCCAGTCGTGCAAGCGTAGCCTCATCGGCGATGACGGCGAGGATCATCTCGCGCCCTTCATCACTCTCGCCGATCGTCGTCAGCTTCACTCGAGGTGAGGCGGAAGCGAGCGCACGGAAGTACTTGTTGACGTCCGCAACGTACGAAAGGCGGCCGAGCTCTCCGGGCACGTATCCGAGCACCTCGAGCGGCGTCGGCACGTCGGATTCAGGGAGGTGATCGACGAGCTCGGTGGTGAACTTCCACCGCTCGTGGGTCGGGGTCAGCTCACGAATCTTCGCGGAGTACGCGCTGTCGATCGGTTGCTGGGCGGCGAGCAGCGCCGGTACGAGCGCCGCGATGAGCGCGGCAATCGGACGAGTGGTAGGCACGGAGATCTCCGGAATATGGGAACGCGCAGGTGCGAAGCTACTGCCGGCGGCGGCCGGGGGGAACGACTGCCCGCCTCACGGAAGGGGCATCCCGGCCAGATTGGCGAACCGGCGCAGAGCGGTGTCCTGCTTGGCGACCGCGAGACGCAGCGAATCGATCTGGTCCTGTAGAATCGCGTTCTCCTGCTGCAAGGCGCTCACCGCGTCACCCAGTTGAAACACGGACTCACCAAGTCCCTCGAGCGCCTGTGGCTGGGGCGCCTGACAAGCAGCCAGCATCAATACGAAACCGGCTGTGAGCGGTGCGAGCGAGGTGCGCGGCAAAGAGAGCCGGCGAGTGGGCGAGCGAGGGGGTGACATGGGGTCAATTCGGTCCGGGTGGGGCGCATTCGATGCGGCTGCGCCGCGAAGGTCGCCCATTATGTCTACATGAAAAATACGCGCGCGGCAGGGGCGACGCTGATCGAACTGGTTGCGGCAATCTCGATATGCGCGCTGCTCGCTACCATCACCATCGCAGGGTTGGCGTCGCTGCGTGACCGCGGCGCGGTGCGGGCAGCGAGCACTGAACTCGCCTCCGCGCTCCAATTCGCGCGCTCGTCGGCTCTGGCGGAGTCGCGCGTGGTAGCCTTGCACTTCGACACGGTGACTGGACGAACGTTGGTGCTGGCCCACCCCGACACGCTGCTCGACCTGCCACTCGGCGACTGGTACGGCGTCACTCTCTCGGCTACCCGCGATTCCATCGCCTATGGTCCTACCGGCCGAGGCTACGGCGCCGCCAACAGCACGCTCACCCTTCGTCGCCGCGGCGCCGCGGATACCATTGTGATATCGCGACTCGGACGGGTTAAGAGTTGATGGATTCGAGCTCTTCAATGGCTCTCGTGTCGGGTAGCCCGGCACCCTTCCATTCGGGTGCAGTTTTCCAACCGCCCATGTTGCAGAGGTTTCGCCGCAACATCCCTTGACTCTGCCATCTCAGAGGGCAGGAGCACGATTGCAAGCGCGCTCTACTGCGGCGCCACCTCTTCAGCCGCTACCCCCTGCACCAGCAGGAAGAACTCACCGCGGAGACACGAGTTGCCACCCTCTTCGCATTTGCCCCAATACTCTCCGACGATCCTGGTGCTGTCGGGGGACGAACGAAGGTACCGCAACCGTACGTGGAAGCTGTCGACTGACCGAAATCCCCAGGTGGAGTCCGAGCCGAATCGTCGCGTGATGTACTGCAGGTCCTGAAGTGTGCGCGACGATTTTGCTGCCATGCTGATCGCCACGCCCGGCACCGTCGCACTCTCGAACAGGTCAGGCTCGCTCGGCGGTGGTGATGGAGCGACCACCCGTCCACAGGCAACCGCCACGCATAACGCGAATATGATTGCCACACCCTTCATCCCGCCGCTCCGCTGCCGAAATCGTAACCCGGCACCTGAATGCGCGGAATCTGCTGGCCGAGCACGGACTCGATGAGGCGAACCATCGAGATCTCGTCAGGTGACATGAAGGTGAAGGCATCACCGGTCGCCGCCGCACGTCCCGTCCGGCCGATGCGGTGCACGTAGTCCTCCGCCTGCGTCGGTACGTCGTAGTTGACGACGTGTGAGATGCCGAAGATATCCAGTCCCCGTTGCGCGATGTCGGTCGCGACGAGCACGCGCGTCGCGCCGGACTTGAAGTTTTCGAGGGCGCGCGTACGCTCGGACTGCGATCGATCGCCGTGCATCGTTTCGGCCTCTATCCCCGCGCGGCGCAGCTCACCTAACAATTTATCGGCGCCATGCTTGGTGCGCGTGAAGATGAGCACCGAGTCGAGCGCCGCTTCGTTCTCCAGCAAGTGCAGCAGCAAGGAGGTCTTGCGCGACTTGGGCACCGGATATACCGCGTGCGTCACGGTGTTCACCGCTTGCGAGCGCCGTCCAACCTGGATCACCACTGGCTTGCGCAGATACTTTCGCGCGAGCGCCTCGACTTCAGGAGGCATCGTGGCGCTGAACAGCATCGTCTGCCGGTACGGCGGAATCTCTCGAACGATGCGGTTGAGCTGAGGAGCGAAGCCCATGTCGAGCATGCGATCGGCCTCATCGAGGATCAAAATCTCCAGATCGTCGAAGACCACGTTCTGCCGCTCCATGTGGTCGATCAGCCTGCCCGGCGTCGCCACCACTATGTGGACGCCGCGCCGCAACGCCTTTTCCTGTGGACCAAGTGCTACGCCGCCATAAATGTCGGCAACCTCGATGTCCGTATGCGCGCCATACTTCTCCACCGACGCGTGCACCTGTACGGCGAGCTCACGCGTTGGCACCAGAACCACGGCGCGAAGGCGCTTCGGACCGCCGAGTAGCAGGTTGAGGGTTGGAAGGACGAACGCGGCCGTCTTTCCCGTGCCCGTCTGGGCGAGTCCCATCAAGTCGCGTCCTTTGAGCGCGAGCGGGATTGCTTCCCGCTGGATCGGGGTTGGGATCTCGTACCCCGAATCCTGAATCGCTTGCATGAGCTCCGGGGCCAACCCCAGATCTGCGAAGCTCATCGTCATTTCCGCTGTAGCCGTCACTTTCTCCAATTCTCGTGTCCGCGCCCCGGCGGGGCGCCCGCGGGAAATCTAACCCGTTGCGAACCCGTCAGGTACGCGCACAAAGCCAAGCGTCTGCCGGTTCACCTCGCCGGAATGTGTCTCATTGGCCGCGTGTCCCGCTCCACGAACGAGGTGAAGTCTGGCATTCGGCAGCCCTGGGACTGCGTCACGCACGCCCTTCCATGGGATCAGCGGGTCGGCTGTCCCCGTCACGACCAGAACGGGAAGCGTCAGCCGTGCCAGAAATCCGTCATCCACCGGGCCCCAGTGGACGTTCCTCAGCAACTCCAGCTGGGAACGTACGTAACCCTCCGTTTCGAGAGGGGCTGCATACTCTCGAACATCGTCCGCTGTTGGAGGATGACCGCTCCCATAGACGATTCGTAAACCCAGACCCACCAACGCGGGGCCCACGACGCGTTCCAGCAGCGGCGACATTCGGGTGGGCATCACGGAGCCGGCATACACGATCTGCGAGCAGCCAAAGCCGACCGGGCTCCACAGGACAAGCCGCGAAACGCGATCTGGTGACTCACTCGCGATCTGCAGCGCCACGCGGCCACCGAGCGATTGGCCAATGATGGCCGGCGACTCGAGGCCGAGCTGATCGAAAAGCTGGAGGGTGCTACCCATGAGCGCCGTCAATCCATAAGCGCCGGAGTCCAGCGGCTTTTCGCTGTATCCCTGACCCGGTGGCTCAATGACGATCACTCGCCATCCGGCTTCAACTAGCGCAGGGATGTTTCGGCGAAACGTATACGCCGTGCATCCCCAGCCCGGCATCATCACAACCGGGGTGGCCTTGTCAGCACCGGCCTCCACGCACCGCGCTCGCAGGCCTCCCGTGGTCACCCAGCGAACGCGGAGCCCTTCTACGCCGGCGGGGAATGGCGCGCGCCCGCTCTCCAAGCGCGTCAGCTCACCCGCCATGACGGCTTCTGGACGTAATGCGAGCTTCGCCGGCTCAGGCGAGCTGAATTGGCCGACCAGCGAGCCTTGCAATGAGACCAATCCGAAACGTCACGTCGGCCCAAATGCGATCTTCGGTCAGATCATCTTCAAGTGGATAAGTGGCCCAGGCAAATGGATTCTCGCTTCGGCGCACAGCGGTACCCTTTCTGGAGCGCCACACCAGATCGCCATCGCGCTGCGCTATCAGCTTGTCGAGAATCGAATTCCACCCCTCATTCTTGTGCAGAAACCCGAGCCGGGCCGCGATTTCCAACCACGTCAGCGCCCAGGGCAGGTCGGCCATCGCAGCCTGCAGGCTGGGTAACGGATCGCCGAGCAGCAGGTGGGGCATTGGAATGACTCCGCCATCCACTGCAATCGTCGGCGCCGTTCGAGGTATCGGGTGCGAGAGGTAGCTGGAAAGCCGGTCCATCAGCTCGAAATTCTCGGTTCGAAAGATGGGCATGTGCGCTAGCATCAGCAGCATCCAGAAGGATGGAGGCGAGGCTTCAGGACTGAGCACATGCTGATTCCCGGCGCGAATCAACGGCGATTCGGCGAGCGGAGTGCGAAGAAAATCATGAACGCGCCCCACGATTCGGATTGCTGCGCCGCGCACCCGGGGGTCCTTGTTGTATCCGGCCTGCGCCAAAACTGCCGCCGCCGCTTCGCGGAGCAGTGCGCGGGCTCGGGGAACGGCGTCCGGGTCCGCGCCGCGCGCGGGGACGAGCTCAAAAGCAAACGCCCGATCCTGATCGAGGGCCAATAGTCTGAAGAGAAGCCGTCGCGCCAGCAAAAGCGGCGGCGTTTGCATGTCCCACCCGAACTCGAGCAGCCGGCGCACAGCGTGAATGGTTCCAACTCCGGTCAGCTCAGAACTGCGCCCGTTGGGCGTGGTGAGCATCGACTCCCCCCAACCGCCGCTCGCAGACTGGGTGACCGCCAGGGCGATGGCCGTGGGACTGGCGTATCGCAGTCCCTCCAGCTCGGTAGCCGGTATCTCGAGCTTTGCCACCTCACGAATGGCGCGATACTGTATCGGTCCTGACGCGTTTCGGAGGATCCATCGGAGCGGGAAAATCACTGGCTCCAACTCGGCCGGAGCTTCGGGAAGTAGCGAGCTGACTAGGGGATCGGACACGGATTCGGTATGGGAAACGGGAGTCGAAGAGAGGTCAGGACGCGCGCGCAGAACCGGCACGGTTCGCACCGGCAGAGGGTGTCTCGCGTCGGGGTCTGGCGCAAGGGGGGCCGTCGCTCAAAAAACGCATGTCTCGAGTTCGGCGGAAGCGCCTAATGGTTGAACGGGTCTTGCCGGCGTGTGTGTTCCGCGCCATGCGTTAAGATGCCGGAGCTAGACCCATGGCGCTACGCAGGTGGTCGGCAAATAGTCGGCAGCCCGGCAGTTGCGGAGCAGGACGCGATTCGGATCGAGGAAGGGATGTCACTAAATGCATCATCACGCGAGAGCGTGCGACTGAGCCGTGGCGCATCGCATGGCAACTGAAGTCAGGGCGGGCGCGTTGATCGTGTCAGTTAGGCCGTTGGCCGGCGGCCGCGCGAGCCGGCGGCGTACGCGACACCGGCGCTGACGTGCGCGGCGAGTTTCTCGACCTCGATGGCGCGCGACTCTACTACTACGCGGCTGGCGTACGCGGCGAGGGAGAGCCGATCGTCTTTCTCCACGGCTTTCCCACCTCGTCGCATCTGTGGCGTGATGTCGTCCCGCTGGTTCCGCCGGGGCATCGCGTGGTCGTCGTGGACCTCCTCGGCTTTGGGCGATCCGATCTGCCGACCGGACGCGACGTGAGCCTGGGCGGACACGCGCAGCGGGTGTTGCAGCTGCTCGACCAGCTCCGAATCGAGCGCGCAACCATCGTTGGGCACGACACCGGCGGGGGCAT
>DATKDD010000258.1:0-21325 GCA_035512875.1 Gemmatimonadaceae bacterium
GGACGCGCCACCCATGCGGAGGGGATCTTTCCCGTGCTGCGGGTCTTCACGAACGTCGTCGTGCGGGAGCTGCAGACGATGGCGATCGTCCTGGACGTCAATCTCGGCGTGCCGGTCATCTACAGCACGTTCATGCAGTACGACGAGCTCGGACACCACTTCGGCTCGTCGAGTCGTCAGGCGCTGGCGGACCTCAAGCGAACGGATGCGCGGATACGGGAGATCTGGCGGGCAATTCGCGGAACGAGCTCACGCCCCTACGATCTGGTGATACTCTCGGATCACGGGATGACGCCGGCGGTAAGCTATCGCGTACGTTTCGGTGAATCGCTCGGCACGACGGTGCGAAAGATTCTCGATGGGTACCGCCCCGACGGGAGAGAGCCGCTTGCGGTCCATGAAAGTCGCGGCGAAGACACGGAGTACGCCGACATGGGACCGGCAGCGCTCGAGAGCGTAGCCCGCAGCAGCTACGGACGCCGGCACAACAGGCTGGGCCGCGCGCTCCACCGCCTGCGCGATTGGATGCGCAGCCGGTACGGTCTGCGCGAGATCATTTTTCCGGAAAAGTATCGCGTAGACGAACGGCATCAGGTGGTCGTGACGTACAGTTCGTGCCTTGCGCTGGTCTACTTCGCCGATGTCGAGAGCCAGATCGGCCGCCGGGAGATAGCGGCCGACCGGCGCCGGGCGCACCTCTACGCTGAACTGCTGCGCCATCCTGGTATCGGATTGCTGGCGACGCGCGACGCGGCAACAGTGGTTCTGGAGAGCAGGTCGGGACGTGCGAGGATCGAGGGCGATTGCGTCCAGGTCGTAAGCGGCCAGAATCCACTGGCGCCTTACGGACAGGAACGCTACGTCGTGCGAGCGGTGCGCGACCTGGTGCAGCAGCCGAATGCCGGGGACATCGTAATCTTCGGAAATTACGACGAGTACGAGATCGTGTCGTTCGACGACCAGGTAGGCGCGCACGGCTCGGCGGGAGGCGACCAGATGTATCCGTTCCTGATCACTCCACCCGAGCTCCAGGTGTCGGAAGCGAGGATCGAGGATGCGCGCGACATCCACCGCGTGGTTCTATCCCGCTACGCGGAGCAGCCTAACGTGACTTGATGCGCAGGCCGCGCCGGCGGCAGCCTGCGCACACCCCTTCGATCACCAGCCGGTGGCGCTGCCTCAGAAAGCCGTTCGATTCGGCGAGCAGAGTCGTCATGCGCTCCAGGCGCTCATCGCGAAACTCGGTCACCCGGTTGCAGATCGTGCAGATGAGGTGTTCGTGATGCGGGATGTCTCGCGCAGATTCGTACCGTCGGAACCCTTCTCCGAAATCGCGCTCCATCACGAGACCACTGCGCACCAGAACTTCCAGCGTCCGGTAGACCGTCGCGGTGCCAATCATGATTCCCCGAACGGTCAGCTCGCGTTCGATTTCGTCGGCGGAGAGGTGGCGGTCGCCGGCGAGGACGACGCGGGCGATGGCCTCGCGCTGCGGAGTGACGGGGAGGTTTCGATCGCGCAGATACGCGCGAAAGGCCTCCATTACATCCCCGTCGCCCATGGACGGTCCGAGAGGGCGATGCGAAGTGCCTCGGGTGTAATCAGCTCGGACTCGCCCTCCTCCCCGGCACGGCGCTGTACGCCGCGCACCACATCACCCACCGCGTGGAGTGGCGCATCCGCTTCGGCGGTGATGTCGACCTCCCAGTGCCCACGGTCCGGGCCCTTGCGTGTCCAACGGTAAACCGCGCGATAGACGACCAGCCGAGGCGCGCGGCCTTCGGGCGGGAAATCGGTGTTGGCAGGATCGGAAGGATGAGATCCCGCGGAGGGAACGGCGCTATCATGGATTTCGGGGGGGGGCCCCGCAGTGACCTGATCCGCTGGATCGATCCGGACATCACTGCTCGCCTCATGACGCGCCGGCTCGGTTCGATTCTCACCACCCTCCCGCATTTCCGGCTCTCCCACCGGCGAGGGCAGCAACCCCTGCACGTAGCTTTCAACGGAGCGCGCGGCGACTACCGCAACCGCGCTTTCACGTCCGCCGCTCCGCAGGGCTGGAAAGAGATGAATTTCCGCGATTCGATCCACCGAAATCTGCTCGACGATTGCGCGCAGAAAACGGTCACGTGGATCGATATCGATGCCGGCGCTCATCGCGCGCCAGCGGCGGCCACCGGCGGTGCCTGACGAGCCCTCGCGTCGAGCTCCCGTTCCACGTACAGCCGCATGATGTGCATGAAATCCTGCGCATTGGTAACGACACCGAACGCCTGGTGGGTGCCGCGATCCTTGAGCTTGCTCACGACGAACTCCGACGAATCCACGCAGATTGTCGCCAACTCGCGCAGGGACCCATCCGTCTCGGTGACGAACGCCGGAAGCATGTTGCCGGTGGCGATCGCGTGCAGCGCGGTGGCGATCAGCAGTGCCATCGTAGCGCGCGTGGTGTGCGCCTTCATCGCATCCTGAGCCTCGAGGATGTCGGTGTAGACCTCGGGCAGCGGTCCGTCATCACGAATCGACCCACAAAGCACGAACGGCACTTCATGCCTGACGAGCGCATGCATGATCCCGTCGGTGACTATCGCCTGTTCAACCGCACGAGCGATCGATCCGGCAGCTCGTACCTGATTGATCGCGCGCATGTGGAGGCCGTGCCCGCCGGCACTCGCCACGCCGCTGCCGGTCATTCCGAGCGTCGTCCCGAAGATCGACGCCTCGATGTCATGAACGGCTACGGCATTGCCAGCCAGAAACGCGCCGACGAACCCCTGCTCGATGAACCAGGTCATGTCGGCCCGGGCACGTGAATGCACCAGCGCCGGTCCGGCCACCCACACCGGATAGCCGCCGCGGTCGCGCTCCTCGATGAGCAGGCGCGCCATCAGCGCGTAGTCGATCGGCTTTTCGCGCGACACCTCACTGGTCATGAACTTGAATTCGCCCTCGGCCGAATCACCAAGAAACGCAGTGCCGTGCACGAAGATCCCGTCGCTCGCATCTTCCGACGTACCGACCGCTACCGGCTCACCCGCACGTACACGACGGCCTTCCCTCACCCACAACTCTCCCCGGTCATCGAGCACGAGCGCCGAATCCATGCGCGGCTCACGAGGCATGCGCCAAGTTCCGCCGACCCTGACGTAGGTGGGCAGGTTGGTAGTCGAAAAAAAGCCTTCCGGCAGAACGCCGTCCGCCGGTGCAGGGACGAACCGCGCATCGGGGGCCTGCGCAAATCGCGGCAGGTCGAAATCGGGGTGGGAGAAAGCGCTCACGTTCGAAAGATGTTCGGGACGAGATGGGGAAACAAGCGTGATCAGAGCAGCGACACGGGATCGCGATCGACGGCGATTCGTAGACCATGGCGCGCAGGGACCTCGAATCGCTCCAGGAGCGCGCGGGCGAGTGAGCCCAGCGCGCCTGCGTGCTCGCTCTTGAGCACCACGTGCCACCGCCAGCGTTTGTGAATGCGCTCGATGGGGCACGGGGCAGGTCCGAGCACGGTGATTCGCGCGCGCTCCGAACGCGCGGTGCCGTCCACTAGCCAGGCAGAAACCCGCTGCGCCAGCTCCTCGGTAGGCACTTCCACCGTTCCGCTGATGATCACGTTGATGAGCCGGATCATCGGCGGGTAGGGAGGTTCGGCACGGCCCGGCATCTCCTCTCCAACGAACGCCAGGTAATCGTGGGTGAGTGCGTGGCGCACCGAATGATGCGCGGGCATCCGCGTCTGGATCACGACCGCTCCACCCTTCGGTCCGCGCCCGGCCCGCCCCGCCACCTGGCTCAGCAACTGGAACGACCGCTCGGACGCACGAAAGTCGGGCAGATTGATTCCGACGTCGGCGTCGATCACCCCGACGAGCGTCACGTTCGGAAAGTCCAGTCCCTTGGCGATCATCTGCGTTCCGAGCAGAATGTCCACATCGCCACGGGCCACCCGGTCGAGGATCGTCGCATGAGCCCACTTGCCGCTGGTAGTGTCGACGTCCATGCGGGCGATGCGCGCACGGGGGAAGCGGTCGCCTAACAACCGTTCCACCTGCTGCGTTCCCAACCCGCGCTGTCGCAGCGTTCGCCCCGCACAGCGGGGGCATTGCCCGGCCGGCGGTTCCTCATAGCGGCAATAGTGGCAGACGAGCCGCTCCGGCGTGCGGTGATATGTCAGGGAAATGGAGCAGTTCGGACAGGTAGCGACGTAGCCGCAGGCGCCACACTGAATGAAGGAGGCGTACCCGCGGCGGTTGAGCAGCAGGATCGATTGCTCGCCGCGTGCCATGCGCTCACGCAGTCCGTCTTCGATCGCCTCGCCGATCACGCGCCGGAACGGATCCGGCAAGTCGTCAGGCATGGGCGACCGTGCCCCGATGCGCAGATCGACGACCGAAACCTGCGGCAGGCGTCCGGCGCCGGCACGCTCGGGCAGCGTGAGCAGCCGGAACTTTCCCCGCTCGGCGTTGTGCCAGCTCTCGAGACTGGGTGTGGCACTGCCCAGCACGACGACGGCCCCTTCGTCGCGCGCGCGTACGATGGCCACGTCCCGGGCGTGATATCGCGGGGCCTCGCCGTTCTTGTAGCTGGTTTCGTGCTCCTCATCGAGAATGATCGCTCCCAGATTGGCGAGCGGTGCGAAAATGGCCGAGCGCGCACCGACGACGATGCGCGCCTCGCCCCCGGCGAGCGCCCGCCAGGCGTCATAGCGCTCCCCATCACCTAACGCCGAGTGCAGAACGGCCACCAGGTCTCCGAACACCGCCCGGAACCGATCCACCGTCTGCGGAGTCAGCGCAATCTCCGGAACCAGCACCATCGCGCTCTGCCCCCGGCGCCGGACGACCTCCTTCAGAAACTCGAGGTAGACCAGAGTCTTGCCGCTGCCGGTTATGCCGCGCAGCAGAAACACCTCGCCGCCGGACGCTGCCGCCAGCGCGGCGACTGCCTCACGCTGAGGCGCCGTCGGCACATGCGAGGTCGCCTCGGCACGAGGCCGTGCCGAGAAGGGGTCGCGCCGCACTTCATCCACCCGCAGCGCGATCAATCCCTTGGTTTCCAGCGCGTGGATCAGGGCGCCGGCAAAACCGAGCTGCGTCGTCAGGTGCGAAACGTCCGCCTCCCCGCCGAGCGATTCGAGTGCCTCGTAGAGCGCGCGCTGACGTACCGCGCGACCGAACAGATCATCACGTTCCTGCAGCGATGGCAGAGCCCGCGCGATGGTCGCGGTACGCCGCATGTGAGCGGCCGGGCGTGGCACATCGGCGCCGGTGAGCGCCGCCGGGAGCACCGCTCGCATCACGATTCCTAACGGGACGACGTAGTACTCGGCGATCCACCGGCAGAGGCCGAGCAGGGCAGTCGAGAGTACAGGCTCGGGATCCGGCGCGTCCAGAATCGCTCGCGGCCGGGCGACCGTGGCGGTGGCGTCCCCAAGGCAAATTCCGATCGCCCGGCGGGATCGCACGGGAACGAGCACCCGCGAACCGGGCACCACCTGGTTGGCCAGAGTGCCGTCGACCGCATACGTGAACGTCTGGAACAGCGGAAGCGGAAGCGCCACCTCGATGAGGCGCGAGGCCGGCGGCGTCATTACCCTCCGCTAGCGCGGCATGAACAACGCCGCGATCTGGCGTCCGCCGGTACCCGCGCCGACGAACCTTGCAGTCGTGTTCGATAGGATCGCCACGACCACCCGTTGCTCGGGATACAGCGCAAGAAAGGCATTGGCACCAACCGACGTACCGCTGTGCGCAATCTCCCGCCGGCCCGCGCTGTCCGTGTCGACGCGCCAACCGATAGCATAGCGCGTGTCTTCGCCGACAGTGGTGTGCATTGGAGTGAACATTGTCGCCAGCGTCCTTGCCTCGAGGAACCCCGGCTGGAGCAGTGCCGAGCCGAATAGCACCAGATCTTCGGTGTTCGAGATGAACCCGCCGCCCGCCCACTTGTAGCTGTTGTCGACGTACGGTGCGTTGCGCAGCGCGCCGTAAACCCCGCGCTCGTAATAGCGCGCACGGAACGGAATGAGACTATCCATGTGCTCGGCGACGATCGAGCGAAGTCCTAACGGCTCGAAAACGCGCTGCCGCATCACCGTGAGAAACCGCTCGCCGGCGGCTCCTTCGACAACGGCGCTGAGCAGGTTCCAACCGTAGGACGAGTAGAAGTACCTGGAGCCGGGAGGATGCAGCAACGTGTCGTCCTTGAAGATGTCGAGCGAGCTCGTGACGGACTCGTACGGCCGCGCCGACAGCATCTCGTTGCCACGGTAATGCCGGATGCCGGCCAAATGGCCAGCCAGCTGGCGGGTGGTGACTTCACGCGGCTTTCTCGGAAACGCCGGTACATAACGCTGCACCGGCGCATCGAGGTCCAGCTTTCCCTCCTCCACCAGCAGACCGATCGCGGCGGATGTCACACTTTTCGACACGCTTCCGATCCGCATCCGTGTTTCCGGCGTTAGCGGAACGCGATTCTCGATGTCGGCAAATCCGAAGCCCTCGGTCCACACCACCTTGCCATCGACGGCGACGGCGACGGAGATCCCGGGAACGCCGTTCGCCGTCATGCTGTCCCGCACGATCGCGCGAGCCCGATCGATCGCCGTCCCGTAGACAGGCGACTGACCGGCTATGGCCTGCACCGGAAGCTGCTGAGTCAGGGCTGGTGCCGGCGCCGCCACGACCGTCAAGGCGATGCTGCACGACAGGAAAAACGAGAGGAAATTCGGCATTGTGGTGCGTCCTCAATCAGGCATGGTGTATCAGGCGCGGGTTACGCCGAGCCCCGGCGCGGTAGGAATCCGGATGGTGCCGCCGGCGATCGACGGACCGCGGAAGGGGTCGTTGGCAAGCAGCGCCGGACCGTCGAGGTCGGCGTAGTCGAGCAGCGGGGCAAGGTGAGCCGCGGCGGCAATGCCAAGGCTCGACTCGATCATGCATCCCATCATCACGCGCAGACCGTGCGCGCGCGCGGTGCCGATCATCCGAGCTGCCTCGCGCAGGCTGGCGCACTTCGCCAGCTTGATGTTGATCCCATCGACGGCCCCGACCAGTCGCGGAATGTCCGCATTAGTGAGGCACGACTCATCGGCGATGATGGGAAGAGGAGCCCGCTCGCGAACGAAGCGCATTCCCGGCACGTCGTGCGGCGGCAGCGGCTGCTCGACGAACTCGACTCCGCACTCCACGAGCACGTCCATCATTCCCAGCGCCTGTTTCGGGGTCCACGCCGCGTTGGCATCCACCCGCAGCACGGCCGACGGTGCGGCGTCGCGAATCGTCCGGATGATTTCCTCGTCGCGATCGGTGCCGAGCTTCACCTTCAGCACCGGATATTCTGCGGCCTCCTTCACCTTTCGCCGCAGCTCCTCGTTGTCGCCGATGCCGATCGTGAAGCTCGATTGAGGGGCGCTTGCCGGATCGAGCCCCCACATCTTGTAGAGAGGAACGCCGAGTCGCTTCCCGGCCAGATCGTGGAGTGCGGCACTCACAGCCACTTTCGCGGCCGCGTTGAACCGCAGCGCCCGGTCGAGCTCCGTCTCGATTGTATCGATCGCCCACGGATCCGCGCGCTCCAGGAGCGGCGCGAACCCCTCGAGCGCGGCGACAACCGAATCCGCCGACTCGCCGTAAAAGCGGCTAGGTGCCGCTTCGCCCCATCCCTCTGTGCCGTCGTCGTCGACGAGACGGACCCAGACGACGCGCCATTCGCTCGAGCCGCCACGGGCGATCTTGAACGGGTGGGTGGTACGCAGCGAGAGAATTTCGTGCTCGAGTCGCATTCTGGCAGGCGAGGGAGAAAGCGCGGAAACCGCGTGCAGCCTAACGTGTAGTTGGAGTGATGCCCAACCGGCGGGCGAGTCGGCCCGCCCGCAACTCCGCCGGCGATCCGCTCATCGTCAGATATGCGAGAAGGGCATCGGCGAGCTCGTCGCCGCTCTGGTAGCGCTCGGCTGGAATCTTCGCCAGGCAGCGCATCACCACCTGCGCCAGCGCTACGGAGATCCGTGAGTCGACCACGTCGGGCGGAGCCGCCGTCTCGTGTACGTGCTTGTACCCGATGGAGTACGAGTCGGCACCGTCGAACGGCGGAAAGCCGACGAGCATCTCGTACAGCATGACGCCGACTGCGTACAGGTCGCTCCGCCCATCGACGAGCTTGCCCATCGCCTGCTCGGGACTCATGTAATGCGGCGTCCCCATCGCCCGCCCGGTAGCCGTCAGGCGCGCGTGAAACCGGGCGGTGGCAATACCGAAATCCGTGACCGACGCGTGCCCATCCTCATCGAAGAGAATGTTATCCGGCTTGATGTCGCGATGCACGACACCATGCCGGTGCGCGTAATCGAGCGCGCTCGCTACCTGCGCACAGATCGCCGCGGCGCGCTCGGGGGCGAAGACGCGCTCGCGGACCAGCACGTCGGCCGCCGAGCCTCCGGACAGGTACGGCATCACGAGCCAGACACTTTCCTCGGTCTCCCCGAAGTCGAGAATGGGGCATATGTGCGGATGATTTAGCTGCGCGGCTGCTTCTGCCTCACGACGGAACCGCTCACGCATCTCTGCTTCCCGTGCCAGGTGCGACAACAGCACCTTGATCACCAGCGGCCGACCGAGTACGGCGTGCGAGGCGGCATACACGTGTGCCATGCCCCCGGTGCCCAGGCGACGGTGCACCCGATACCGCGCTCCCGTGGCACGTCGCAATGCATCGAGCTCGTCGTCAGGCTTGGCGCTCGGCGCATCCGGAACGTCGGGCAAATCCCTGGCGCACCGCGCACAGGCGACCGCCGAGCCACGATTCCATGTGCCGCAGTCAGGACAGAACACTCATCAGTCCCCCAAATCCATGCGCACGAAATCGTAAGGCGGCCACGGTCCGGTCTGCTCCACACGCAGCGAGCCGGACCGCCGGGCCTGAGTCGTAACGATTGCCGAAAACCTCTCCCACTCGGTGCGGTCGATCAGGAACGCGCTGCTCAGCACCGCTTGCAGTGCCGGACGCCGCAGCATCACCGCCGCATCCGCTTCATGGCTCACGATGTTGTAGAATTCCATCGCCATTTCGATCGCCGCCGGATTCGGCTCCTCGGATGCCAGTTCGCCCTCCGCGGATCGCAGGTGAACGCGGACCTCGCACCGGCCTTCCACCAGATGCATCGCTTCAGTGAAGGTGAGGTGATGCATCTTCAACCACCGAACGATGTGATCGGTATTGCGAAACACGACACCGAACGGGGCGGGAAGAATCGTCTGCCGCTCGAATACCTCCTCGACTACCGATTCGTATTCCAAAACGCTCTCATCGTTCAGCTCAATGTGCTCGAACGCCGCCGGACCAACCACCGCGCCTACGTCGCCGGTGATGATCAGCTGCGTGCCGGGCGCGAGCGAATCACCGTCGCCCGCGATGACCGGCACCACTCCATATAGTACGTATCCGCCTACAGCCATCGGAAGAATCTCAGGACGCCTACCAGAAGCACGCCGATCGCGGCCTGAGCCACCAGCATGATCCAGAATCCCGACGGCCAATCCGATAGCGGGATGTGCTCGAAGTTCATCCCCCACATGCCGCTCACTACGACGAATGGCACGCTGAGAGTAGCGATCAGCGCCAGCCCCTTCGTAACCTGCCCCAGCTGGTTCGACACTTTCGAGAGATATGATTCAAGAGTGGACGAGAGCATGTCGCGCTGCGTATCGAAGGCGTCGTTGATGCGAAGCACGTGATCGTAAATATCGCGAAAGTACAGCTGCACGTCCGCCGGAACGAGTCGGTGCGGACGATTTGCAAGAGCCTGGAAGACTTCGCGCTGCGGCCCCAGGTGACGGCGGAGCGAGAGTACCAGCCGCTTGACGCTGAACACAGCGCGGACTTCTCGGCTCTCCTGGCGCTCGAAAAGATCGTGCTCGAGACCTTCTATGAACTCGTCGACCTGATCCAGTATGGGAAAGTAGGCGTCGATCGCCGTATCCATCAGTGCGTGCAGAAGCCGGGCGGGTCCTCGATCCAGCAGGTCGGGATTCCTGGTGACGCGCTCCCACTGCTCCCCGCACGCCGCCGAAGGCTCGCTGTGAACCGTGACGACGTAGTGAGCCCCGAGAAAGAAACAGAGATTGAGCGTCTCGAAGTCATACGGGTCGGGCGTGCTCTCGTCGAAGCGCACTCCGCGGATGATCGTGAACAGATAGCCCTCGTATTCCTCGAGCTTGACGCGGCTCTGTGGATTGAGCGTGTCTTCGATCGCCAGCGCGTGAAAACCGAAGATCTTCTCCAGTACCGCATGCTGTGACCGCTGCGCGGCATCCACGTCCACCCATAGCACGCCGACGCCTCCGCGCACCGCTTGCGAAAGTTGGTTAGGTGCGAGATCGCGCTGCACGCTTCCATCCTCGCTCCGAAAAATGCTGCGGGGAATCTTGAGATCCCGCCCAGGAGTCTCGGTCCCGTTAGCGTGCTCACTCATGCGCGACGATCGCGTGCGGCCACTTGATGCCTTTGATGAGCTGAAAGCCGATCGCCCGCTCGCGCGACAGTTCGCGCAGCAGCGTCGCATCCTCCTCCAGAGCGCCTCGTGCCGCGCGCCAGCCCCGCCGCCACGCCCGTGATACGATCCGGGCCTTGTCCGTCCACGAGAGCTCGCTCGATATCGCCGCCTGCTCGCTCGTACGCGAGCCCGGCGCTCCGGACGTCCAATCCTGCACTTCGAGCTCGACGACTCCCGCGCCGCGCAGCATCTGCTTCCACTCGACCAGCAGGTGCGGGCGGAGTGCGTACCTTTGGACGAGCATCTCCCGCATTCTACTCGTAATCTCCGAGCTCCACGTCGGCTGCAGGAGCAAGACGATACCCATCGGTCGCGTGACACGTACCAGTTCGCCGACGGCCGCTGCCGGATTTCCAGCGGCTGCGAGCGCCGGTTCCCCAATGCCAACATCGAACACCGACGTCTCGTGCGGCAGGTCGTCCAGCATCGCATGCTGGTAATGAAGTTTCTGCTGCGTACCCGCCGATCGGGCTGCGGCTTCTGCTGCTTCGATTGCCTCGGCGCCCGGATCGACCCCGGTTACCGACGCACCCGTGCGCCGCGCTAGCCACTCCGTGGTGCTACCCATGCCGCAACCGGACACAATGATCTCGCGCCCGGGCGCCGCCTCGGCAAGACGTGCGACCTCACGATACAGATCGTCTCCGGTCGCCCGCCACTTGCCGAGCACCGCAAGCTGCACAAGGCGGAGAACGGCCGGCACCGGCGGCACGCGCTGCGGTGCGCCGCTCATGAGGCGGGGAATCTAGCCGTCGGCCAAATAGTCGAGCAAGCAACGTCCATGTGCTAACGTAGCGCACCCATATGGACCAGGCAGGCTTCGGCAAGCCGATCAGGCGAATACCCTCCTTCCAGGGCGCTGACGAGCCGGCCCCCGCACCACGCGGCGGCACGCTCCACCAAGCCCCTGGTCATACGATCGACATGCTCCATCTCGAGCGTGAAACCGCCGAGCGGATCGCCCCGCAGCGAGTCGAATCCGGCCGAGAGCAGAATCAGGTCCGGTACGAATCCGGTGGTCGCTTCGTCGATCGCCCTCTCCAGCGCCGCCACGTACCGCTCGGGATCGAGCGCAGCGCTCATGGGAACGTTCCAGATGCTGCGATGGGGCCCCCGATCTTCCGACGCGCCCGTACCGGGATACCACGGCCACTGGTGAATCGAGACGAACCGAATGGACGGTTCATGCTCGACCAGCGCCTGGGTGCCGTTGCCGTGGTGCACGTCCCAATCCACGATCAGCACGCGTTCGGCGTTATGAAGTGAGCGCGCGTAATGCGCCGCTACACCAATGGCGCCGAACAGACAGAATCCCATCCCGTTCGCCTTCAATGCGTGGTGTCCCGGGGGACGCACGGCGCAGAACGAGCGGAGGGCGCGTGTGGCGTACGCCAAATCCACTCCGTCGAGCACCGAGCCCACAGCCGCCGTCGCCGCATCCCAGCTCCCTTCACTCACGACCGTATCGGGATCCAGCCGTCCTCCGCCCGACGCTGCCAGTGCGCGGACCCACTCGATGTACGCGGGATCGTGCCCGAGCGCGAGCTCGGTCGCGCTGGCGTGGCGAGCCTCGTGGTGAAGCAACGAATCGAAGAGCTCCGGCCGTTCCCGCAGTGCCCGGGGAATGGCGCGAATCCGGCCGACGTGCTCGGGATGGCCCCACCCCGTGTCATGCCGCCCGGAATCCGCATGGGAGATCATCGCGACGGTCACCGCGCACCTCGCAGCCGACGGGACGTCCACTCGAGAAGTAGCAGCAGCACGCTGGCAACGAGAATCCACCAGTGTGGACCGGTTCGGCCGGGAAGCCGGGTCGTCGCTTGCAGGGGCGGCACGGCATCGCCGAGTGCCGCAACGACCGCAACGCGCGGAGCGGCCGCGGCGATCTCAATGCCTGGCAAATCGCGTTGCGTGGCGCGTTTGAGCGCGGCGCCGGCGACGAGAGAGGACCACCACTGCCGGTGCGCTTCCATTCCTCGCTCTCCTCCTTGCATTCGCCACCGCCAACTCTCGTCGTATCCGACCTGAACGACACGACCGAGTCCCTCGCGGCGCGCCGCAACCGCGGTGACCCCGGCGCGCATCTCCAGCGCCACCGCATCCCGGCGAGGGCGCGAAACCGGAAAAAAACCAAGCGCGCGGCGGGGCGCCTCCGCCGTAAAAGCCACCACCGCCGGCTGCACGCGCGCTCCCGACTGGCCGGGAGCCACCTCGCGCAGCGCCGGAAGTGCGGCGGCGATGCCTGACAACACGAGCCCTCCCCCCGCTCTCGCGAAGGAAACGAGCCTGCGCGACTCCCCCGCCCCGGCGGAATCGATGGCTATTACCGCGACATATCGCGCCGTATCGACGGTGCCGGGTACACCGCGGCGTACGCTGATTCCCGGACCTATCGTCAGGCGCGCGTCTACGCGCCACCCGCTTTCCTCCAGTGCGGCGATCACATATCGCGCTTCCCACCCCGCCGTACCGAGAACGAGCACCGCACCCGGAACCAGCGAATCGCCCGAAACGGCGAGGGCTCGCACGGGACCGAGCGTTGCCTGGGCGGGTTCGGCCAACGCCGATACGCGCAGCGCGCCACCGGCACCTGACAGGCGCAGAGTATCGAGCGGTCCGATGGCATCGCGCACCGCCACACTGTCACCCACCGCACCTGCGATCAGCAGCTGCGCGCCACCGGCAGGTGCATTCACCGGCTCGACCGCGATTGCCAGCGGGGCCAGCGTTCCCGACCACCCGACCGCAGTCCCGGCTCGCCGCAGCGCGACCAGCCAATCGCGCCACGCCGCATCCGGCACGGAGTCGAGCCGGACGTGAACGGAATCGGGAGCGCCGCCAATGGCCCAGCGGCGCAGGGACTCCGGCAGCTCCTCGGCGGCCACCAGCGCGTTGAGAGCCAATTCGCGCACGGGACGCAACGAGAGGAAGAGCGCCCACCCCAGCAGCGCGAACGCCGCCAGTCGACAGGTCAGCTCCGCCCGGCGGCGCCACTCGTTAGTGCGTAAGCGCATACACTACGATGTTCACGCCAAAGCGCGTGTTGTCCAACGATAGAAATCGCTTGTTGTCGGGGTGATAGCTCCACTCGCTGCTGTAATCCTTGTTGCTGTACAGCACGGCAATCCGGTCGGCACGCTCGACGGCCAGCAGGTGCTCGTGCACGAGGTTGTCGCCCCAACCGTTCAACTCGTGCGAGGTGGTCGGCGGCCCATCCTCGAACGTGAAGAACGCGCGGTACAGTGGATGGTCATTCGGCAGTTCGCGTAACGGCTCGATGGTGCGAGCGATCTCTTCGGTGGCCGTTTTGTGGAAGGCGCCATCGATGTCGTGATTGTGGTCATCGATGAACAGAAATCCTCCGCGCTCCACGAATTCCCGGAGGTTCGCGCGCTCCTGTTCGGAAAATCTCACCGGAAGGTGGCCAGTTAGATAGGCGAAAGGGTAGCCGAAGATCTCCGGCGACGCGAGCGGCACGTTCACGCCGCTCGGCCGGACCGGGATGGAGGTATATCGCGCGACCGCGTCGATGATGTTCGCCGGAACGAGCGGTGCGCTGTCCCAGTCGCCGCTGTCGTACTGCACGGTCGCAAATACGAATTCGCTCACCACGACAAGCTCCACGCGGGCAGCGTTCGGCGCGTATCCACTTCACCGGCGAGCAGGCGGCGGGACGAGACCAGTGCGTCCGTTGCATCGCTCCCCGTACGCAGCGCTTCGATGGCGGCTCCGATTGCCGTTGCCAGCGCCGGCGCGTCAGTGAGCGCGTCCAATCGAAGCAGCGCCAGGGTATCGGCCGCCGACGCATCGCCGGCGGACAAGCGCTCCAGCGCGGCGGCGAAACGCTCATTGCGGCGCACGGCGTCGGATCGCGTATCGTCACGCGGCCGCACCGATACCGGATCGACGCCATCGCGCTTCCCAACCAGCCTCACGCGGGCCAGGTCGACGATGACGGCTGGAGCGCGGCCGCGGAGGTAGATGCGTTCGGCGGTCCGTGCCCGCTGTATCGCCTCCAGCGCAATGCGCATGTGAGGCAGTGCGTCGTCAGGCTCCCCAATGTCCAGCTCCCGCCCGGCATCCCACATTGCGTTGTACGCCTCGAGCAGTGGGCGGTTGATCGCGACAACCGGGGTTTCGTCGCCGTGGAAGTCGAGCGCCTCGCTCATGTCCCGATTGGTTGCCGCCTCGGCGGCGGCGAGCAGCTGCTCCGGCGTCAACCGGCCTTCGGGAGGTGCATGGACGGCATGTTCCTCCGGGCTCTCGCCCTCGTGTGAATGCTCCCCGGAGGATTCGCCGCCCAGCCGCATGAAGATTATCTCGCCAACCTGGCGCCGAAGGCGTGCCTGATCCGCCGCGATGCGACGCGATTCCCCGACCACTGCCTCACGCGATAACCGTGGTCGCTGTCGCTCGAGCTCCTCAGCCATTTGAATGAGCATGCGCTGGCTGAGCAGCCCGGTATCGCCTGACAGTGGTGGAAGCGGCTCGATCGAGAGCGAATCGTACTCGTCAGGCCTGGCGATGCGCAGCATGCGCGTCTCGGAATAGCCGACCCCTGGGCCGGTTACCGAGTTCCGGTCGTGCGCCACTGCCCGCAAGTGCACGATGTCGCCCGGGCGCAAGGCAAGCGAATCGAGCCGAGCGGTAGCGTCGAGTGTCGTGGTGGCTCGTCCGCGCGCGGACCGCGTGCCCAGCACACCAGATCTGAAGGAGAAGCTCTCCCCCTGTCCGGAGCTGACGATGTACTCCAGCCGCAGCTCGGCGAGGCCAAAATCGTCGCGCGCCTCGGCTCGCAGCGACAGCGCTCCGATCGCCTCGCGATAAATGGTGTCGCGCGCCGGCCGCACCAACGTCACGCGCGGCACCGAATCGACTCGCGGCTCGAGGACAATCAGTCTCTCTTCTGCATGGGTCGCCAGGCGCAACGCGGCCGGCCTTCCAGGCATGATGAGCAGAACCTCCCACTCGGACTCCGCGGCGGTGACGTCGAGCGCCCGGCCACCGATTGTCGCGGTCATCTCCGGCGGCCGGCCAGGACCGCGTATGACCACGCGGCTGCCGGTGAGCGCCGGAATACCGGCTGGATCATCCAGGCGTTGCGTCGCCAACCCACTGTAGGGGGGTGGTTCGACGCGCACCCGCAATGGGGACAGGCGCGTAACCGGCGGCACCGGCGCGCCTTCACTCGTCAGGCGCCCCGCGGGAGCGCGCGCCGCGGCGGCAAGCGGCCGGCGCAAGGCGGGCAGCGCCACGAGAAGCACGAGTGCCATGGCGGCGGCCGCGAGCGGAATGCCCGTTGCTCGAATCGCGGCGGAGCGAATCACCGGCTCCCACTGCGTTCCGGCAATTCGGTTCTCCAGTGCGGCTGCCGTCCCGGCTGTCTGCGGCTCGAGGGACGTGACCAGCGCGTAGCGAAGCGCCGGCACTCGCTCCTCGATCCACAGGGCGACGTGTGACCCCGACCACGCGCGCCGAGCTCGCCAGGCGACGGCAGCGCCCACGGTGACGGCCGCCGCCATGGCGATCCCCGTTGCGACCGCTGATCCGATCCATCTACCGCCCACCAGTGCGGCGACGACCAGCGACCCGTATACCAGCATGCCTGCGCATAGCGCCCACAGCAGCGCCGCCCCGACCGTTGCGGCCGCCAGCAGCGTGCGTGCTCTCGCCAGGCGTTCGCGCGCGGTCACGGCCGCACCATCCGCCGGCGAGCAAGCCACTCGAGCAGCAGCAGCGCCAGCCCCGCCGACAGCAACCACGGCGTAGCCGCAGACTCCGTCGTGCCGGCACGAAGCAGGCGAGTTCCGGCCACCAGCGGTCCGGTGCCGGCGACCTGCCTGACGATCGAATCGGAAACCGGACCCGCTGGAGCCGGAGCGCCACAGGATGCGGTAAGCGCGCGCACCAGCCGCTGCGTGGAGCGTGCCAGCGCCACGTCGCCGGCCTCCGGTACGCCGACCGCAACCGAGCGCACGCAGCCATTGCCTAACGGCGTCTCTACCGCGGCGGGGCTGCCATCCGCCCACCACGCGATCGCGCGGCCTTGCGCCACGGCACGCCTCTGCCACGGCGCCACGGCCACTACATCTCGCGCCACTACTGCCCCGCTACCTGACGACAGAAGCGCCGAGGAGCCGGTCGCGACGGCCTCGCGCGGCCACTGCACCAGCGCGCCACCCGAGTCACGCGCCCACAGGGAATCCGCGGCGGTTGGCGCGTCTCGCACCACCCGGACCGGCCCGCCACCGGCTTGTCCGGTGTCCCCGAGCAGCGCCACGGTGGCCGCCAGCGGATCCCCGGCTTCAGCGCGCAACGCTATCGCGCCGCCGGTTGATCGAACGGCGGCTCCGGGAGTGCGTATGACGCGTATTCGGCCCGGCCACTCATGGCGAATCGGCAGTACGGCAGCGCTCCAGGAGCTCGCATCGATAGGCGATATGAGCACCAGCTCGATCGAGTCGGCGCCCGGAGACAATGCCCGCGCTTCATGCATTGCGACGAGGAGTGCGGCACCGAAGTCCGCTGGTGCCGCCGTCGGCCCGGTGATCGAGTCGCCCTCTACCCAGTGCACCGCCGCGGCGGCCGTGTCGAACGGCACCAGCACATCGCCTGGTCGCAGGAGCATCAGGGCCGCGGCGCGCGCCGAATCCGGAGTTGCCACCGCCGACGATCGATCGAGCATTGCGACCCGCGCGAGCGGCACGCGCTGCGGCCCAAGCAGGGGCCCGGCGAACGCCAGACCCAGTAGCAGCACGGCGAAAGCGCGCATGAGGAGCAGCAGCACATCGGTCGGGCGCGGGGCGCGGCTGGCAGCGCGCTCGGGCATGTCCGGAACGAACCTGGCGGTCGGCAGCGTCATTGGCGCCGGGCGCTGCCTCGCGATGAAGTGCAGCGCCAGCACGCCGAGCGCCCCGGCGATACCGGCAATCAGCCAGACCGGCGCGAGTAGCGTCATGCGCGAGCCCCGCGCTCGGCGCCCGCCTCGAGCGCCGCGTGCGCAATGCGCCGCACCAGCGCGGCTGGATCCGAGCCTGTGACCGCCGTATGCACGGCGGCGCCCGCCGCTCTCCAGTCCCGGGCGAGCTGATCGCGCCACTCCGCGAACGCGGCAAGGTAGGCGGCCCGCGTCTGATCACCTAACGCTCGCTCTACCGTCCGGTGCTCGGGGTCCACCGCGAGCAGAGCGCGGGACGGAGGGTCGAGCTCCTCCCGGGCGACGATGTGTACCGCCTGAACGTCGTCACCAGATGCCAATCGCGAACGGGCGGCACGAAGCAGCTCGGCGGAATCATCGCCGAGAAAGTCGCTGATCAGCACCACCCGAGGCACAGCAGGGGCGTGGCCGAGCGCGTCCACCAGCGGTGCGCTCCCGGCGGGCTCGCACTCGTGGAGAAGGCGCGTCAACTCGGCAACGGCTCCGCGGCGGGTGCGTGGTGGCGACAGCCGCAGCGGTGCTCCCGAGATGACCATCCCGACCGGGTCACCGGCCGACAGCGCGACCGCGGCCAGGCCGATCATCAGCTGGGTGGCCAGCCGCCACTTTTCCATCCCCGGCTCCGGAAACGCCATCGATGCCGAGGCATCAACGACGAACATGGTGCCGACGGTAGCCCGGTCGCTCGTTATCCGAAGGTAGGCTCGATCGGTACGGGCGAGCAGCTTCCAGTCGAGCCGCCGCGGATCGTCTCCCTGCCGGTAGGGACGGTACGCCGTGAATTCCGGAGACGCACCGGTGAGGCGTGAAGCATGTGTACCGGATGCGCCGCGCCGGAGAACCGGGCGCCGTGCCGGCCACGTTACGCCGCGCAAGGCGTCGAGCAGGGCGCCGAGGGCGAACGGCCCGGGCTCACGGGAACGCCGCATCTTGCGTACGCTCCGCCCGCCGCCGTTCAGAGCCGGAGCTCGCTGCGTGCCGGCTGGACGGTGGCGAGCACCTCGTCGATCACCCGTTCCACCGTCACTCCTTCGGCCTCCGCCGCGAAGCTCGGCAGCACCCGATGCCGCAAAACCGGATGCGCCACACGCCGAATGTCGTCAGGCGAAATTGCCACCCGGCCGCCGAGCAGCGCGAACGCCTTGGCGCCGAGTATGAGCGCCTGGCCGGCCCGCGGTCCGGCTCCCCACCGTACCGACCGCCTGACGAGCTCCGGCGCCGCCGGATTGTCCGGACGTGTCGCCCGCGCGATCGCCGCGGCGTACCGCAACGCCGGCTCGGCCGCCGGGATTTCCCGCGTCAGGCGCTGCAGCGCCAGCGTCTCCTCGCCGTCCAGCACCGGCTCCAGCGCCACCTCGCGAGTGCCGGTCGTCGCGCGCAGAATCGACACCTCCTCGTTCTCGTCCGGGTAGCCGATGCGAATATCGAATAGAAAGCGGTCGAGCTGCGCTTCCGGCAGCGCGTAAGTGCCCTCCTGTTCTATCGGATTCTGCGTCGCCAGGACGAAGAACGGCTCCGGCAGCCGCATGGTCGTTCCCGCCGCCGTCACCGCATGCTCCTGCATCGCCTCTAGCAGCGCCGCCTGCGTGCGCGGCGGGGTGCGATTGATCTCGTCGGCGAGCACGATGTTCCCGAAGATCGGCCCGTGCACGAACCTGAATGAGCGCGATCCGGTGTGCGTGTCCTCCTCGAGAATCTCCGTGCCGGTGATGTCGCTCGGCACCAGATCGGGGGTGAACTGGATCCGCCGGAACTCCAGCCGCATCGCCTCGGCAATGGAGCGGATCATCAGCGTTTTGGCCAGCCCCGGTACACCTACCAGCAACGCGTGACCGCCGGCCAGCACCGCCATCAGAATTTCCTCGAGCACCCGCTCCTGCCCAACGACCCGCTTGCCGACTTCCTCGCGCAGCCGCGCCGCCGACGCCAACAGCGCCTCACGACGATCTTCCAACGCGGCGGCTCCCCCCCCCCCGCTGCGGGCCGGCCGGGGCGCGCTCACCGTACCGGGCGCCGGCGACGGTGGCTGAGCAGAAAGATCGAGCCGTCGATCGCGCCTGAATCGGCGAGCGACTGCCCTTCGTCCAGTACCTCGAGCCCGCGCAGCTTCATGACGTAGTTCAACTCATCGGCCATGGGAACGAGCTCGGCCAGTACCGCCTTCTTCACGTCGAGCACGGTTCTCGATTCCGCAGCCCGCACCTTCACTACGTCCCAGAACTCGGGAATCTGCACCCGCAGGCGCAGCAGTGGGCCCTCACCACCGACATGTACCGCGTCTGGACGGGAGCGCACGCTCTGCACGAACGATACGCTCATTGAACCACCGTCTCGAATGAAATCGGCACCGGCGGCAGGGTCGAGAAAAAACGACCAATCTGCTGGTCGAACAGGTACGTGGAGCCGCGCACCAGCGTTCCACCGCCCTCAGCGGGCGCCACACCGATCACCAACTCCTCTCCGCCCTGGCCGCGAAAGCTGACGAACGTAGGACCCTCCTTCTCGATGAAAGCGGAGTAGATCGGATTTCGTCTGGTAAAGAACCCTTTTGCGGCTTCGAGTACCTCCCTGGGCTCGAGCGTGGACTTCGTTTCCTGGATCATGTCGGCCAGAGAATGGGGGTGGCGGGCTCGGCAGAAGGCCGGCGCCCCGGGTACGCGGTTCGAATGCAACACGTTGGGAATCTATCGGTCGCCGCGCGTTACCGGCTAGCCGCCGCCCGGACGGCTGGGACGCATCTCGATTCGTGAGACGTGCGCATTCGCCGGCTGCCGTACGAGGTACTCCACGGCCGCCGCGACATCGCGAGCCGCCAGCATCCAACTCGTGTCGTTGCCTTCCTTGAAGCTGTTGATGTTCGCCCTCATGGTCGTCGAAACCGACCCTGGCATCACCACCGAGACGCGAACCTTCTGCTGGCGCACCTCGGCCATCAGCGATTCGGTGAACGCGATGACGGCGTGCTTGGTCCCCGCATAACAAGTTCCGCCAGCGAACGAATTACGCCCGGCCAAAGACCCGATCGTCACCACGTCGCCGCCGCCGGCACGTATCATCCCCGGCAGCACCGCGCGCGTCACATAGAACAGTGCGTCGAAGTTGGTCGCGACCATGCCGTGCCACTCTTCCAGCGTCAGCTCCAGGAGCGGCTTGATGACGCCCACTCCGGCGTTGTTTACCAGCACCGCGGGCTCGAGATCGCCCAGCGCCGCCGAAACCGCGGCCGCGTCGGTGATGTCGAGTCTGATCGGCCGGCACGCTCCCCCTGCCGATTCGATCTCGCGCGCCAACTCCTGCAACGCCGCTTCCGACCGGGCTACGGCGGCGATCTCGTAATGCGCGGCGAGCCGCGCGGCGATGGCGCGGCCGATGCCCCGTGAGGCACCCGTGACGAGGGCGAGAGGACGAACCATGAATTTCCCACCGGATTGGAGTAAGGCGCACCACCGCTCGTGGAGCGTCAGGCGAGCAGGCGCTCCACGTCACGGATCAGCGGCGCAAATGTGAGCACTCCGCCCACGCGCGCACCGATCTCGTGGCCGAGCTCTCGCTGCCCTTCGCCGAACAGGTGGTCGACCATCCACGGGCCGGCGCGTGGATTCCGCCACCAGTCCACGTTGAACTCATCGGTCAACGATTCGGCGAATGCCGCCTGCAGCTGCCAGGCGCGCAGATATCGGGCCGCGTAGAATCGCGGGTCCACATCCACGAACGCATCAGCCGGGTCATAGCGGAACGTCGTCGCGTCGGTGAGAATCTGTACGTACAGATCGGGAAGGGCGTCCCAGGGCACGCGCCCGCTGTAGAGCTCGACTTCGTAGATGAGCTTGCCGCAG
>DATKDD010000259.1:0-12440 GCA_035512875.1 Gemmatimonadaceae bacterium
CGGACGCGCCGACCGCGAGCGAGTCTGGGCCGGGATGGCGCGGGAATCCGCGCATCAACTGGCCACGCCGCTGTCGAGTATCGGTGGCTGGCTCGAGCTGCTCGAAGATCGTGGCGAAACCGATCCGGCCATCGGCACCGCCATTCATCATATGCGCGGCGATCTCGAGCGCCTGAACCGGGTGGCGAGCCGGTTCGAGCGCATCGGACGCCCGCCACGCACCGATCCGGTGGATCTTGCCGCCCTCGCCGCGCGCATCACGGATTACTTCGCCGCGCGCGTGCCATCGCTGGCGCATCGCGTCACGATTCGACATCAGCTGGGCGAGGGCTCACTCGTCGTGCGCGGCGATGCAGTGCTCATCGAATGGGCGCTCGAGGCCATCGTCAAGAACGCGGTGGATGCGCTAGCCGGCCGTGGGGGTACGGTGGCGATCGAAGTCGAGCGCAATGCGCCCGACGAAGTGCGCATTCGTGTCGCCGACGATGGTCCCGGCATTCCCGCGGAGCAGCGTCAGCGCATCTTCGAGCCCGGTTTTTCCACCAAGCAGTCAGGGTGGGGAATCGGCCAGTCGCTCGCCCGCCGCATCATAGAGGAAAACCATCGCGGGCGGCTCGCCTGGGTCCCCGCGGACCGCGGCGCGACGTTCGACATTATACTTCCCGGATGACGCTCTCCAGTACCGAAGACACGCTCCTGGCCCGGCTCAATCCGGCCCAGCGCGAGGCCGTGCTGCACTTCGAAGGTCCGCTGCTGGTGCTCGCGGGCGCCGGCTCCGGCAAGACGCGCGTGCTCACCACCCGCATCGCCCGGCTGATCGAAGAGCACGGAGTGGATCCGCAGCGCATTCTCGCCGTCACCTTCACCAACAAGGCTGCCGGCGAGATGCGGCAGCGCGTGGAGCGCGCGCTTGGCGAGACACCATCCGGCATGTGGGTCGGAACTTTTCACAGCATCGGCGCGAGACTGCTCCGTCGTGAGGCGCGGCTCGTCGGACGCACGCCGTCATTCACCATTTACGACGCCGATGAGAGCCTCGTCGTAGTGAAGCGGGTGATGGAACAACTCAAGATCTCGCCCAAACAGTTTGCTCCGAAGGCCATGCACGCGCTCATTTCGGACGCCAAGAATGCGCTGGTCTCGCCTGACGAGTATGCCGCGGTGGCGCGCGATCCGATGAGCCGGGCGGCGGCGCAGGTGTACGGCGCGCTCGAGCCCGCGCTTCGCGCCAACAACGCCGCCGATTTCGACGATCTGCTGCAGCTTCCCGTACGCATTCTGCAGGACAACCCCGACCGGCTCGAGGCGTGGCGGGCGCGCTTCCAGTTCATCCTCGTCGACGAATATCAGGATACCAATCGCGCGCAGTACCGCTTCATCACCCTGCTTGGCGGCGCTCATCACAACGTCTGCGTCGTTGGCGATGACGATCAGTCGATATATGGTTGGCGGGGCGCCGACATTCGGAACATCCTCGATTTCGAGAAGGACTTTCCCCAGGCCCGGGTTGTCCGGTTGGAGGAGAACTATCGTTCCACGCCGCAGATTCTCGGCCTGGCCAACGTCGTGATTCGCGCCAATGTCGAGCGGCGCGGCAAGACGTTGCGAGCGACGCGCCCCGATGGCGAGGCGGCTACGATCGTCGGCTGCCTCGATGAGCGGGACGAGGCCGAGACGATCGCCGAGGAGATGCTCGCAAGGCGACGGGCCGATCGTACTCTGGCGCTCAACGATGTCGCGATTCTCTACCGCACCAACGCGCAGAGCCGCGCGCTCGAAGAGGCGATGCGTCGCCACGGCATCCCCTACCGGCTCATCGGCGCGGTGCGTTTCTACGATCGTCGTGAAATTCGGGACCTGATGAGCTACCTCCGCCTCATCGCCAATCCATCCGATGATGAGGCATTCCTCCGGGCCGTCACGGTGCCGCGCCGCGGCCTGGGCGAGGCGACGCTGGCTCTGCTAGGCGAGCGCGCCCGGACGGCTCGCGTGCCGATGCTCGTTGCCTCGACACGAGGGGATCTCGTTGAAGGGCTGCGGCCGTCGGTGCGTACGGCGTTGGTCGACTTCGCGCGGCTGATCACCGAATTGCGGGCCCGCGCGGCCGACGAATCGGTGGATGCCGTGCTGCGCGAGCTCATCGACCGCATCGACTTCGAGGGGCAGCTCCGGGCCGAGGGACCGGAGGGCACCGAAAGACTGGAGAACGTTCGCGAAATGGTCGCCGGTGCCGCGGAGGTCGTCGTCGACGACGGCGGTGAGCTCGGCCTTACGCCGCTCGATCACTTTCTGCAGCGCGCCGCTCTCATCACCGATGCGGACCGGCAACAGGCTGATGCCGACGCGGTGACGATGATGACACTACATAACGCGAAGGGACTCGAGTTCCCACACGTGTTCATCTCCGGCGTCGAGGAGGGCCTGTTTCCCCTCAGCCGAGCCATGGATGAGCCGCGCCAGCTGGAGGAGGAGCGCCGTCTGTTCTATGTGGGAATCACCAGGGCCGAACGGATGCTGACGATCACCCACGCGCGCAGCCGCCGAAGGAACGGCGAGTCGATGCCGTCGGTGCCGTCGAGCTTCCTGGCGCCCATTCCGCCCGACCTGGTGCGGACGCGCGCGACGATCCGGCTTCAGGCAACGGGGCGGGGAGCGATGCTTCAGTCACCATCGTCACGACGGCCGGGCAGTCCCGTGCGCATGCCCGTGCGGCGCGAGTGGGATGAGGAGGCTTCGCAGGACGTGCCGCGCTTCGTCAAGGGGGAGCGCGTGCGCCATGCCCGGTTTGGCGAGGGCGTGGTGATGGAGCTCGCCGGCGTCGGGCGTGAGGCAAAGGTGACGATTGACTTCGATGATGAGACGATCGGTCGAAAGCGGCTGGTCATTGCGTACGCGGGACTCGAGCGGGGGTGGGAGTAGCATGCCCGTCACGCCTGACGACGTGCGACACATCGCGCAGCTGGCGCGCCTGGCGGTCGACGATCAGCGGATTCCGACCCTGGTGCGCGAGCTGAACGGCATCCTCGAGCACATGGATGCCCTGGCGCAGGTGGATACCGCGAGCGTGGATCCGACCTCCGGTGTCGGCGACGCCGGCCTCACGCTGCGGGAGGACGTCGGACCGCCGCTGCCGCTCTTCCGCCCGCTCGAGGGATTCGCCCCGGCCATGCGTGATGGATTTCTGCTCGTGCCGCGGCTCGCGACACATGTCGGCGACGAGGACGAGCTCGGATGACGGTGCCTGACGAGAGGCGGACCGCGCCGGATCCGGTCGGCGCGGTCGGCGACGCCTTCAAGGCGATGTCAGGATCCGGGGCGGGCCCGGATGGGTTGAATGCCGTCCTCTGGTCCGATCGTGCGCACTCACTCGAGGAGGCCCGTGCGCTCGCCGGATATCTCGATGACGGCGGCATGCCCGGTCCGCTCGCCGCCGTACCGATAGCGGTCAAGGACAACATTGCAACGCTGCATCTGCCGACCACCTGCGCGTCGCGCATTCTCGAAGGCTACGTGTCGCCGTTCGAGGCGACCGTCGTCAGCAGAATCCGCCGAGCCGGCGGCATCGTCGTCGCCAAGACCAATTGCGACGAATTCGCGATGGGCTCCTCCAGCGAGCACAGCGCGTACGGACCGGTTCGCCATCCGATGGACCGCACACGAGTCCCCGGTGGATCGTCAGGCGGCTCGGCTGCCGTCGTCGCGGCGGGGATCGTGCCGATTGCTCTCGGGTCGGAGACAGGAGGATCGGTGCGCCAACCCGCCGCCTTCTGCGGGATCGTCGGCGTCAAGCCCACCTACGGACGCGTATCGCGGTTCGGCCTCGTCGCCTTCGCTTCGTCGCTCGACCAGGTGGGGGTGTTTGGACGCGACGTAAGGCACGCGGCGCTGGGATTGGAGGTCGTGGCGGGTCGGGACCCGCTCGACTCGACCAGCGATGAGCGTCCAGTCCCCGTCTATCGCGAGGCGGCGGAACGCGATGTAGGCGGCATGGTGATCGGCAAGCCGCGCGAGTACTTCCCGGACGGGCTCGACCCGCGAATGGCGCGAGCGTGCGACCGGGCGCTCGAACGGCTGGTCGACGCCGGTGCGACGGTGAAGGAGATCTCGCTGCCTCATACGCCGCTGGCGATTCCCGTGTATTACATCATTGCGCCCGCTGAAGCGTCGTCGAACCTTGCGCGCTTCGATGGCGTGCGCTACGGGCTGCGGCTCGAAGGCGATGGCCTTCGCGCCATGTACGAGGCCACACGTTCGCACGGCTTTGGTGCCGAGGTCACGCGCCGGATTCTGCTCGGCACCTACGTGCTGTCGGCCGGCTACTACGATGCCTACTATCGTAAGGCTCAACAGGTGCGCACGCTGATCACCGAGGATTTCCGCTCGACGTTCGACGACGGCGTCGACGTGCTGTTCACGCCGACGACGCCCACCACGGCGTTCGAAATCGGCAGCAAGACCAGCGACCCTTACGCGATGTATCTCAACGACATCTTCACGGCGACGGCCAATCTGGCCGGTGTGCCTGCCATGTCGGTGCCGATCGGTCGCATCGACGGCCTGCCGGTGGGAGGTCAGTTGATCGCGCCGCACTTCGACGAGCAGACGATGTTCGCCGCGGCCTTTGCTCTCGAGCGTGCCCTTGGCGAGGAGGCGCACCGGTGACCGCTCCCACCGTTGCAAATCGAGAGGTCCTCGATCGCTACGAGATGGTCGTGGGGCTCGAGGTGCACGTGCAGCTCAAGACCCGCACGAAGGCCTTTTGCAACTGTTCGACGAACTTCGGTGACGAGCCGAACGCCAACACCTGCCCGGTCTGCCTGGCGCTCCCGGGCGCCTTGCCCGTGCTCAATTACGAGGCGGTGCGCCTGGCGACGCGCGCCGCGATTGCCCTAGGCTGCACAGTGCACCGAACATCCGTGTTCGCGCGCAAGAACTACTTCTATCCGGATTTGCCGAAGGGGTACCAGATCTCGCAGTACGACCGGCCCCTCGCGGAAAACGGGCATCTGATCATCGGCACCAATGCAGACGAATCGCCGATCACGGTAGGAATTACGCGAGTGCACATCGAGGAGGACGCCGGCAAGTCGATTCACGACCGCTACCCGGGCGTCACCGCCATCGACCTCAATCGTTCCGGCGTGCCTCTGATCGAGATCGTCAGCGAGCCGGACATGCGGTCTTCGAAGGAAGCCGGTGCGTACCTGCGTACGCTCAAGCAGATCATAGAGTATCTCGGGGTGAGCGACGCGAACATGGAGGCAGGGAGCCTCCGGGTCGACGCGAACATCAGCATTCGTCCCTCCGGCGAAACCTGGCTCGGCACCAAGACCGAGGTGAAGAATCTCAACTCCTTCACCGGCGTGGAGCGGGCGCTCGAGTCCGAGTTCCTGCGTCAGGTCCATCTCGTAGAGGCGGGAGCAGCGGTCCAGCAGCATACCATGCTGTGGGATGGTGCGCGTGGAGAGGTGCGACCGGCGCGAAGCAAGGAGGCGAGTCACGACTATCGCTACTTTCCCGAGCCCGATCTGCCGCCGCTCGTTCTGGCGGCCGAGTGGATTGCCGGTGTGCGTGAAGATTTGCCCGAGCTTCCCCGGGAGCGCCGGGCGCGGTTCGCCGACGCGTACGCGCTGCCTGACGCGGACATCGAAGTGCTCACGTCGAGCGCGGCGCTGTCCGAGTACTTCGAGAGCGTGGCCCGCCAGCACGGTGATGCCAAGCCGGCTGCAAACTGGGTGATGGGCGAGCTGCTGGCGAACGTGAACGCCACGAACACGCCGCTCGAAAGGTGCAAGGTGCGACCCGCGGATCTGGCCGCGCTGCTCGACATGATCCGCGATGACACGATCAGCCATTCTGCCGCCAAGCGCGTTTTCGCCGAGATGGCATCGACCGGCGATCGCCCGGGACAGATCGCCGACCGACTCGGCGTGCTGCAGGAACGGGATGCGGACACACTCTCGTCGTGGGTAGACGCAGTGATCGCCGAGAATCCCGCCGAGTGGGACCGCTATCGGAAGGGTGAGCGCAAGCTGCAGGGCGTTCTGGTGGGGCAGGTGATGAAGAAGTCCGGCGGGCGGGCCGATCCCCGGCAGGTAAATCAGCTGTTGGTGGAACGGGCTGCGGTATAGAGGGGGGCGGTCAGCGCGGCGGCGTAGCCTAACGTAGTTTCCGGAAGATTGAACCGCCGGATCGCTTCTTCCGCAAGGTGGAACGCCACCCCGGTCCGCCGCGCATCGCGCCTTACGCGCACCGCCTCGCGCAACGCTCCGTCGCCCGCAGGATCGAGCGCGCGCACTTCGGACTCATCCATCCGTGCCAGCAGGTCCATCACGTACTCGTACGATCGCGTCAGGTACCGCGCGACCTCCGGGTCGGGGAGATCCCACCGGCTCGCATCGGCAGCGAGTTGGAAGATGCGCTGCCACGACTCGGTGTCCGTCACGTGTACCATGCCGCGGAAGATCCGGCGGTTGGTCGATGTACTGAATATGGTCGGACTGAGAATCCGGTCCAGGTGCCCGTTGGAGGCGCCGTGATCGAGGAGGATCAGGTCACGCGCGCGCCTGCTGTATCGCTCGCTGAGGTGCGTTTCGAACCTCGACTCCCAGTAGCTGTGTCCCAACCCCGATGTCTTGGATGCGAGGACGAGATATCGGGGGACGAAGTAGTTATGCGCGACTGCATCCGCCGCGAGATGCGCGAGATAGCCGTAGCCGAATGCGCGGAGCCGCTCGTCGTCGGCGCGCTCGAGTATCTCCATCCCAACGGCCCACGAGTGGCAATGCCGGCCCGCCGGCGCGTACTTCTTGGCGATGCTCGTGTCGGCGGCGATCGATCCGTAGAGAAAGTCTCTCGGATGGGCGCGCAACAACGCCGCGACCGCCGCGGGCAGTATCTCCAGCGAACGCAGCACGGCGTCGCCTAGGAGAATGTGCGTCCCCGGCGTCCAGGCGTACGCGGGCGAGGGCAGGAGCGCGACGACGGCAAGTGCCACCACGCTCCAGAGCAGTAAACGTCCCGGCCGCACTCCCGCAGCTATACGCCGATCCGCTTGCGCTGTTTGCGAAGCGCCTTCCGCAGATCGCTCAGCTCGTCCGAGACGGTGTCGGAGATCGTCTCGCGCGCCGCGGACAGATACTCGCCAATTTCGCCGGCAACATCATCGAGCGAGGGCAGCCGATCCGCGATCTCCTCGCCTCTGTCGCCAACCCACGTCGCGCCCCGCTTGGCGCCCCGTCCTGCCCACCGTCCCGCGGCGGCGGTTCCAGTCCCGGCAGCCGCCAGAATCGCCCCGGCTGGGCGCGATCCACGCGGGCCCCTGCGAAGCAACAATGTCACCGTGGTGCCGATCGCCACACCCATGAGCATGGCCGTCAGCAAATCGAACTCGTCTCGCGCCGGGGTCGTATTACGGCCGGCGTTTGATCCGCGGTTCCTTGCGGCTCGCCGTGGGCGTGCCTGCGTCGTCGTCTCCATCTCGCTCTTCCTCCGCGTCCAGGTCGTCCTCGTCAGGGTCATCCGCCCCGTTCAGCTCGCCTTGCTGAAATGCAGCGGTCCCCGCGCGTACTCCTCGCAACGTTGAGGCCGTCGTGACAAAAGCCCCCTCGGCCTCCCGCTGCACCACCTCCATCAGGGCATTGAAATCGTTCAGCCGCTGCTCCGACAATTTCAAGGCCTGCATCAGCCGGCGATTCGCTTCAGCTATCGTCCGGTTCACCTGCTGCACGTCGACACGGATCGACGTGGTGATGTAATCAACGTTGTCACTGATCGTGGTGGCGTGCTTCACGATTGGATTGATGTCGGCATAAACGCGGTCCAACATCTGGTTGATGCGCTTGTAGCTCTTTCGAAAGTTGTAGGCCGCTGGCACCAGAAACACTGTCAGCACCAGAATCGCGATCGACATTAGCCCGGCTGCAATGCTTGCAATGCGCTCGAACATGCCGCCCGGAGGCTCCGCGTTGATCGTTACGATCGTGTCGGGGAGAGCACCCTGCAATACAAAGGATCCGGCGGTCGATAACCAGTGAAGCATGCCAGAGTGTCCGGGGTAGGTCGGTCGGCTGCGATAGGCACCGCACGATGCTCATCGAGCAGCCCGCGGTGCAAGGGGAAGGCCAGATACTTCAGCCCGCTGACTTCTCTTCCGATTCGAGCTCCGGGGCGAGTCCGACCACCCGCGAGACGGGCACCACGAAGACAATGCCCGCACCCGGGGAGTCGAGATCACCGCAGACTTCCTGCATCAGCGCGATCGCCGCATCCACCTTGCCATCTTCCACCACGCTGAAAACGGTCTGGTTGTTTGGACGCGAGCGCGCCGTCAGCGAGCGTAGTCCCGCGAATATCGGCACGTCGTGGCTCAGTACGCGCCCCATTCCCTCGCTGCCGATGATCGTCGCGCCCGTAATTCCGAGCTCCACGAACCCGGCAAGGACGTCGTCGAGCTTTTCTTCATGGTTGATGACGGCAATCAGCAGCTGCATGCATGGATGAGATCAGGGTGAGGGGCACCAATGAACCGTATCGGGGACCAAAATGCGTGTCAAGCGACTGACGCTGCTTGACTTCGCCGGACGGTGCCGTTCATCCTTCGCGCTCGACGCCACCTCAATTCGACCGAGTGACTGCCGTGCAGTTCATCGTCGAGGGCGGTCACACGCTCTCAGGCTCCATCCGCCCTTCCGGAAACAAGAACGCAGCGCTGCCAATAATAGCCGCGGCGCTGCTCACCGATCAGCCGGTGACGCTCGAGAATGTACCACGTATCCGCGACGTCGAGACACTCGTCGAGCTGGTGCGGACGGTCGGAGTGGAGGCGCGCTGGGCGGAGAGGAACACGCTGGAGATGCACGCCCGGGAGCTGAGCGCGAGCACGCTCGATCCGCAGCTCTGTGCTCGAATTCGCGCCTCGATCCTTCTTGCGGCGCCGCTCCTCGCCCGGTGCGGGGAGGTGCGGCTGCCCCCTCCCGGGGGCGACGTGATCGGCCGCCGCCGGCTCGACACCCACTTTCTGGCGCTCGAGCAGTTAGGCGCGCAATGGGCGCTCGGTGACTCGTTTCATCTGCGCTCCGCCGGCTTGCGCGGAGCCGACGTCTTTCTCGACGAGCCAAGCGTCACCGGAACCGAGAACGCGCTCGCCGCTTCCGTAGCCGCGTCAGGCACGACGGTGCTGAGAAATGCGGCAAGCGAGCCGCACGTGCAGGATCTCGCGCGGTTCCTCGTGGCCCTCGGCGCACATATCGAGGGCATCGGAACCAACACGCTCACGATTCACGGCGGCGCACCCCTCGGTGGCGCGCGATACACGATCGGACCCGATCACATTGAGGTGGGCTCTTTCATAGGGCTCGCGGCCGTCACCCGCTCGGCGCTGCGCATAGAGGGAGCGGGGGTCGAGTTCCTCCGCATGGTGCTCATGGGGTTCGAGCGTCTGGGAGTCGAATGCGAAAAGGAAGGGGATGATCTGATCATCTCGGCAGATCAGTCACTGCGAATCCGCGACGACATCGGCGGGCACGTCGCCAAGCTCGAGGATCAACCCTGGCCGGCATTCCCCGCCGACCTGATGTCGATCGCCATCGTCACCGCCACGCAGTGCACCGGCATCATCCTGATGCACGAGAAGATGTTCGAGTCGCGAATGTTCTTCGTCGACAAACTGGTGGCGATGGGCGCGCGCATCGTACTGTGCGACCCCCACCGTGCGCTGGTCGCGGGCCCATCGCGGCTGCGGGGCGCCACCGTCGAGAGCCCCGACATCCGGGCGGGTATGGCAATTCTGCTCGCCGCTCTGTGTGCAGACGGTACGAGTGTGATCCGGAACGTCAGTCAGATCGAGCGCGGTTACGAGCGCATAGACGAGCGGCTCGCCGCCCTCGGAGCGCGCATCCAGCGCGTGGAGGAGCGCTCACGGTAAGGTGATTGCGCACGAGCCGGTTCCGGAGCTGGAGGCCATCGGGGTTCACGCCTTTACAACCGCGCGCGACGCGGGCTCGTTCAACACGATATCCACCGAGCCCGTCGCCGAGGCGATGACGCGTTGGTACCAGCTGCTCGACGATCTTGCCCGCTGGTCGACCCGATTCGCCACCGCGAGGCAGGTCCATGGCACTGACGTGCTCAGGCATTTTTCGGGCTGGCAGGGCTGGCTCCGCGGTGCACCCGCCGACGGCCATTTCGCCCCTGAGCGCGGCACGGCAATGGCGGTCACGGTTGCCGACTGTGTCCCGGTTTTCATGGCCCATCCGGACGGCCCGAGCGCAGTGCTCCACGCCGGCTGGCGCGGCACTGCGGGGGGCATTCTTCAGCGGGGCATCGCATGCTTCACAGAGTCGGGACTGAATGCCAGGGATCTGGTCGTGCACCTGGGTCCGGCGATCTGCGGGGCATGCTATGAGGTTGGACCCGATGTGTACGAGCGCCTCACGGGCCAATCGGTAGCCGCGCCAACGCGCGTGGACCTCCGGGAGCTGCTCGGACGCCAGGCCGGGGAAGCAGGCGTTCGCCACGTTTCGGTGAGCCCCTGGTGCACTCGATGCAATAACGAGCGCTTCTTTTCGCACCGCTGTGGCGACTTCGGACGGCAGCTCGGGGTGATCGTCTCTGCTTGACTCACCCCCGGCGTGAATCTAGATTCACGATTGGCAGCGTGGCCCCCGGGAGCCACGTGCTGGATGTGGGGATGATGCCCCACATTTTTTTGTTCCCGGACTCTGGTGGCGTTAGCTGAGAAGTTACGTGAGTGATGATCTCGAAACTTTTATAGAACAAGAGGTTGGCGCCGCCGGTTACGAAGTCGTCGAGGTACGGCGGGGTGGATCGAGGTCACGCCCAAGCGTCGACGTCCGTATCGATCGGACGGACGGTTTGGCTGTGACAGTTGAGGATTGCGCCCGTGTGTCCAGGGCGCTGGAACAGGTGCTGGATGCGAGCGGGCTGGTGTCAGATCGGTACGTGTTGGAGGTGTCGTCGCCCGGAGTCGAACGACTCCTGCGACGCCCGTCGGACTGGCAGCGGTTCGCCGGTCGCACGGCAAAGGTGGTGAGTCCGCGGCTGGGTGGGCGCGTCGAAATCGAAATTGTCGGGATCGAGGGAGAGCCTGGAGCGGAGGCCGCGGTCGTTCGTGATGAGCGCGGCGCCGAACACCGCGTTCCGCTGGCAGAGGTCAAGGAAGCCCGACTGGCATTTCACTGGTAACAGGCAAGGAGCTCATTGATGGTCAGTTCCGCCGACATGTTGACCGCGATTCGGGAGATTTCGAACGCCAAGCAGTTGGATCGTGCGGAGCTTCACGGCCTGCTGGAGAACGGCATCTTCGCGGCGCTGGCGAAGCGCTATGGTCCGACCGTGCAGGCCGAGGTCGACATCGATGAGGATCGCGGCCAGATCCGCATCGTGCGGCTCCGTAGCGTCGTGGCAGAAGTGACCGACGATGTGCGCGAGATCTCTCTCGACGATGCCAAGTTTTACGACGAGGCGTTCGAGCTCGGCGATGTGGTCGAGATTCCGGTGGACTTCACAGAGTTTGGTCGCATGGCCGCGCAGGCGGCCAAGCAGCGCATTCTGCAGCTGGTCCGGGAGCGCGAACGGTCGCGCATCCGCGACGAGTTCGCTGATCGCGTAGGTGAGCTGTTGTCGGGTGAGGTTCAGCAGATCGAGCGCGGCAAGCTCGTGATAATGTTGAACAAGTTCCGTGAAGCCGAGGCGATAATTCCGTATCGCGAGCAGAATCACCGCGAGCATTACCATCAGGGCGAAACCATTCGCGCCGTGCTCAAGCGAGTGGAAGAGACGCCCAAGGGGCCGCGGCTGATCATGAGCCGCGCCGATGGACTGTTCGTCGTCGCGCTGTTCAGGCTCGAGGTCCCGGAGATTCAGCAGGGAATCGTGGAAATCAAGGAAGTCGCGCGCGAAGTCGGATTCCGCACCAAGATCGCCGTTTTCTCGCGCGATGATGCGATCGATCCGGTCGGTGCCTGCGTGGGGCTCAAAGGCTCGCGCGTGCAGGCGGTGGTGAATGAGCTCGGAGGCGAGCGCATCGACATCGTACCGTGGTCGCCCGATCCCGAGCGGTTCGCCAAGATGGCGCTCGCTCCGGCGAGAATCGCGCGCGTGTTCAGTGATCCGGCAGGCAAGACGATTCAGGCGGTGGTTGATGAGGATCAGCTCTCGCTCGCAATAGGCAAGAACGGCCAGAACGTTCGGCTGGCCTCGGAACTGACCGGATGGAAGATCGATCTGTACTCGAGCCGCGAATGGCTGGAGCGGGGTGGCGAGGCGCCACTGTTCGCACCGCTGCCTGACGAGGAAGAGGCTCCCGATGTCCGGCTTACGGAGATCGACGGGCTGGGACCGGCGACGGTGGCCATTCTCGAGCATGGCGGTTATCGAATGCTCAACGACATCATCGATCTGGAGCGCGAGGATTTCCT
>DATKDD010000260.1:0-10942 GCA_035512875.1 Gemmatimonadaceae bacterium
CGGCATACCCCGGCCGGCGCAGCCACTGATCGAAAAACCAGCCGAGTGGCTGGCCGTGAGCCTGCTCGGCGGCGCGGGCAAAGTCATCGGTCAGCGCCGTTTCGTGCATGTGGGCTGCGTAATACGCACGGATAGCCTTGAAGAAGGCGGAATCCCCGACCACCCCGCGCAACATGTGCAGTACGAAGCCACCCTTCTGATAGCTATTCGAGTTGAGGAGGGCCATGACGTCGGTTTGCGCGGTATCGATGACCGGCCGCTGGGCGGTTACCTGCGATTCGATTATTCCCGCCCGCATGGAGCGCATCGACTCTCGCATGGCGGAGTCGCCGAGGGAATGCTCGGTCCAAAGGGAGGCGAAGTAGGTCGCAAAGCCTTCGCTCAGCCATAGGTGAGCCCATTCGCGCTCGGTGACGGCGTTGCCAAACCACTGATGCGCCGTCTCGTGGGCGATCAGATTCGTGCCTACGCTACGGCGCCGGAACGCCCCATCGCTGTAGAAGATGGCCGTGGCGTTCTCCATGCCGCCAAAGCGCGTCGCGCTCTGCACGTGCGCCAGCTTCTCGTAAGGATAGGGACCGGCAATACGGCTGAAAAAGGCGACCATCGCGCTGGCATCGGCAAACGGGCCGGGGAGATAATCGCGCAGCTCCGGACTCGCGTACACGGACTGCGGCACACAACCCGGCTGCTCGGCCAGGCCGCAGGCCGTCTGTCCTAACGATAGCATTGCCATTTTTGCGGCGCCGATGACCATGAGGTAGGTGGAAATCGGCTTTGCTTCGCTCCACACAGTGCGAGTGCGCCCGGCCGGCGCGGCGAGCGGGGTCTCCTCGACGAGTACGCCATTCGCGATCACCGTGTGCGTACCCGGTGCCTCAACCGTCCAGGTAACCGTTGCCTTGTCGCTGGGGTGATCCACGCTCGGAATCCAGTGCCGCGCCCTGTTGGGCCAGTTGTCGCCGAAGGCGGTCCAGCCTCCGGTAGCGGAATCGCGGCGAACGATGAGTCCGTCCCGCACGACACCGCCGTACCAGACCGTGGTCCGAATCGAATCCACGACACCGCGCGGGACGGGTATGCGTACCGACACCGAATCGCGGGCAAACGGTGCAATGCTCCCATTCACCGCCACGCTGTCGACCGTCAGGTCCAGTAGATCGAGCACCACCGTATCTGCGCCCGGCGCCAATCGCAACTCGATCGTCGCCCGTGCGGCGATCCGCGCGCCCGTGTCCGGAAGCACGATCGTCAGGTCGTAATGCTTCGCGTCGAGCGCCGGGCGATATGTGTGGGTGACACGGTTCGGTTGGGCCGCCGAGCTACTCGCCAGGCACGCGGCGGCGAGGACCAGCGCGGCAGCCAGTCCGCTGCTACGGCTCCACGATATAGACAACCAATCGCTCCTTCGGCTCGTATTCCCCGGCGCTCGGATCGGGAGCAAGTGCGACTATGATCCGTCCGCTCCGCGTGGCGGCGTAGGCTATCCCAGCTCCCACTTCCACACCGTTTCGCGTGATGCGATTCCCACTGCTCTCCACCGTGCCGCCATCGATCTGCAGGCTCACACGCTGCGCCGTGTCGTGACTGACCGAGATGTCGATGAGCGGTCCCTGTACCCAGTTCGGCACGAACCGTTCAAAGTCGGGCGGAAGCTCGCCGCGCGGCATTCCGCTGGCCGTGTCGATCACGATCCAGCGAGGAGAGTCGGCGTCATCGCTCACCCGCGGAGTGGGCGGCATTCCAGCGGCAATCCGTTCACCATCCCGGCTCCATGCCACTCGCCAACCCGCGGCTACCGGCCAGACGCGTGGTGTACCGTCATGCAGCCGGATGATTCCCGGCTGTGAGAGTCCAATGATGACCGCCATCCCGCTCGCCGGAAACGCGCCGCGGCGCACATCGGCGTTGGGCATTCCGGCGGCACGTGCCAGCGAGTCCCATTGTGCAGTCGTCAGGCTGTCGCGCTCCCCGGCGCTGACCCGGTGGGCACGTCCGAACGCCGCTGCGGACCAGTCGGGCGATGGTGCCGCGTCCCACACGGAATCCAGCTGGACCATCTCGACTCCGGCGGCCGTTTCGCGCGCCAACACGAATCCATTGGGGAACGGCTCGTTCTCGACGCTCGCCGGATCCTCGACGACAATGATCGCACGCTGATCCGCCGACAGAGCCCACCGGACCTGGGCAGCCATTCCGCTCGATCCGCGATTCACCTCGCGCATCCTGACGCGGCTCACACCTGACGAGACGGTTGCGGCGGATGTGTCGCCCGTCATCGTGACTGCGGTATCACCTACCGCGCCTCGATCACCGCCACCGCACGCCGCTAGCAGCGCGGCTGCCGCCGCTATCGATCCCGTTCGCGACATCATCTGCCGAACAGCTTCTGCCACCACGACACACCTCCTCCACCCGTGTCTTCCGGCGCAGGCGCTCCCGTGGCCGCCTCGGCGTAAGCTGTCGCGAACTCCGGTGCCGTCCGGTAGCGTCTGTTGCGGTCTCGAGCCATTCCCTTGGCCAGTACCTCCTCGAGCGCATTCGGAAAACCAAGCTCCGGTCGGACGTTGCGCAACTTTTGCGGGTCGCCTTGCAGACGGGCCAGCATCATGTCCTGCTTGGTGCGTCCCGGGAACGGCAGCGCGCCGGTCAACATTTCGAACGCCATGATCGCCATCGAATAGATGTCGGTACGCACATCGAGCGGCTTGCCGCGCAACTGCTCCGGGCTCATGAACTCCGGTGTGCCAAGCACCACGCCGGTAGCCGTCAACTTTTCGGTGGCAGTATCGGAGCGGTGCTGCTTGGCCAGACCGAAATCCATCACCACTGCGCGTTCACCACCACCCGGGCGCGCACAAAGCATCACGTTCTCCGGCTTGAGGTCGCGGTGTATGATGCCGAGCGAGTGAGCGGCATGCAGCCCATCCCCGATGTCGCGGACGAACGGCACCGTGTCGGCCAGCGGAATGTAGCGCAACCGGGCGGTGCGATCGCAGAGCATTTCGCCATCGAGGAACGGCATCACCACATACATCAACCCGCCGGTTGTCTCACCTAACGCCAATATCGAACAGGCGCACGGATGCTGAAGCCGCTCACCGAGCCGCGCCTCGCGCTTGAGCCTGGCCATCGCCGTCTTGTCGGAGGACAGATCCTCCGACAGTGCCTTGACCGCCACCCGCTCGCCGGTATGAGTATCGAGCGCCAGATAGACCACCGACATGCCGCCCTCGCCCACCTGCCGCTGTACCCGGTAGCGGTCCTCGAGCAGCTGGTCGGGGACGATCGGCGTCCGGCGAGCGTGCCTGCTGGCGCGTGCACGGGGGGCCAGGGGGCGCTCCGCAGCGGGAGAACCGGGCTCCGCCGGCGGATCGGCCGGCACGGTAATCAGCGCCACCCCATCGGCCGGGCAGACCGTAACCCCCGCCCACTGCCGGCCGCACAACGGGCAGCGGCCGGTCACGCGTGGACCCGGTCCCGCCCAGCCGCCTTTGCACGGTAGAGCGCCTCGTCCGCGCGCGCGATCAAATCGTCGGCGGATGTCAGGTTGTCCGAGGGATACACGGCAATTCCCACACTGATCGTCGTTCGAACGCCCTCTCCTCCATCGGCGGCGCAGAACACCGTGCCCGCCACCCGCTCGCGGACACGTTCGGCGAAAGCAGTGCCACCTTCGATCGCCGTCTCGGGGAGAACGATCACGAACTCCTCGCCGCCATAACGCGCAACGATGTCGACGGCGCGCACCTCGCTGACCAGCAGATAGGCGAATTCGCGCAAAACGTCGTCGCCGACGAGATGCCCGTAGGTGTCGTTCACATCCTTGAAATGATCGAGGTCGATCATCAGCAGCACCAGCTCGTGCTCGTAGCGCGATGCACGCTCGACTTCCTCGGTCAGGCGCACCATCAACGCGCGCCGGTTGAGGGTGTCGGTCAGCGGGTCGGTGCTCGCCAGCTGCTCCAGCCGAACCTTGTCCGCCTGGGTCGATTCGATGAATTTCGCTCGGCGAATCGCACTCACCGCCGCCTTGATGACCGTATCCGCAAAGGCCACGTCGTCAGGCGTGAGCGCAGGCTCATCCTCGGCGGTACGCAGGAAAAACACCCCCGATTGCCGAAGGTCGAGCTGGAAAGGAAGGGCGATGACGCTGCGCACCGTCACTTCCTGCCCTTCCAGTTCCCACGAATCGCTTACTCCCGAATACAGCGAGTCCTGCCGGATGTCCTGTATTAGTACCGGCTCCTGACGCTCCAATGCCAGCTGAATCTCCGGATAGCGCGCCAGGTCCACCTCGAGGTTGCGCAACCCGGGATTCTCGTAAGCCGTGGCAACGACCGCGCGATTCTCGCCCGGTCGCGCGAGCACCAGCGAGCAACGCGCGATGTCGAGCGCCCGCGCAACGCGTCGCACGAGAAGATGGTAGATCTCGTCAGGTGACAGGTCGCCCGTTACATCATGCAGGATGTCGACCAGCTTGCGATGATGCTCCGCCTCCCGCCTCGCTCTGGTCAGCTCCGCTCTCGCCGATTTCAACTCCTCGCGCGCTTCGCTCAGCAGCTGTTGCAGCCGCAACTGGACCTGGATGCGCGCCAACAGCTCGCGAACGCGAAACGGCTTGCCAATGAAGTCCGCCGCGCCGAGACTCAGCAACCGCACCGTCTCATCCTCCGGCGGCATCGCCGTAATGATCAGCACCGGCATGTCACGCCATGGCTCATCGGCCTTGAGCCACTCGAGCAGCCGTGGTCCCGGCAACGTAGGCGAGGTTATGTCGAGCAGAAAGAGGTCGGGCACCGTCGTCGCGAAGTGTTCGAACAGCAGATCGGCCCGCGACGCCTCCATGACTTTGTATCCATGCTCCCGCAGGAACCACGAGACGGTCCTGAGGAGCAATTCGTCCTCGATTGCGGCGAGAACGACCGGCTCACGCATCGCCGAGCAGGCTCTCGAGTCCGGGATAATCGATGTTCCCCCCGCTCAGCACTGCTACCGTCTTTCCGGCCGACCGCACCTTACCGGAAAGGAGCGCCGCGACCGTGATTGCGCCGCTCGGCTCCACCAGCAGCTTGCTGCGGTCGAGCAGTGTGCGCATCGCCTGGATCAAGGCTCCATCCTCGACCAGTACCACATCATCGAGATACGCTTCGTGATGCGCGAAGTTGAGCGTGCCGACTTCCACCGCGAGCAGACCATCGGCCACACTGTTCGTACTCGCAAGGCGAACGGGTTTACCGGCCGCGCGAGCGCGGGTGAGCTTTGGCGCTCCGGCCGGCTCCGCACCGATGACGCGTACATTGGGCGAAGACAGCTTGACGGCCGTGGCTACGCCGGCGGAAAGGCCTCCACCGCCCACCGGTACGATGACCGTCTCGACGTCGGGCATCGCCGCGATGATCTCAAGCCCCACCGTGCCCTGCCCGGCGATGATGACGCGATGATCATAGGGCGGCACCATCGTCATCCCCTCGTCGCGCACCAGCTCCAGCGCCCGCTCCATCCGCTCGTGGGTGGTCGTTCCAGCAAGCTCGATGCGGGCGCCCAGGCGTTCCGCGCCGGCCCGCTTCGCCGGGGTGACCGTGGTCGGCATTACTACCGTGCAACGAACGCCGAACAGCTTTGCTGCCAGCGCGACTGCCTGCGCGTGGTTGCCGCTGGACGGAGCAATGACGCCGCGCGCGCGAGCCTCGTCATCGAGCCACGAGAGGTACGTATACGCTCCGCGAAACTTGAACGCGCCGCCGCGCTGGAGCGACTCGGGCTTGAGCCAAACAGGACAACCGCTGATTTCACCGACAGCCTCGGCCGGGAGCAGCGGCGTAGGCGTGGCAATGCCGCGTAGCGTTAGGGCCGCGGCATGTAGCTCGTCCAGCGTCACCAGCTTGTCGGCGATGCGTGTGTGAGGCTTCGAAACGCCCGCCGTACTGAAATCCGTTCCCGTCACAGTGCTCCCGCGTCAGGCGCCGAATCGGCGCCGTTAGGCCGCCTCACTGGCCGGATTCTTCGTCCGACAGTTCGAGTTCGGTTGGAAGATCGCCCTCCTCTTCGCCCTCGACGCCGGGCACGACCGTATCGTCCTCCGGCACCACACGCGCCACCGCCTGCACCAGATCGGTGGAATCGAGATTCACCAGCCGCACGCCCTGCGTGTTCCGCCCGCTGATCCGGATCCCCTTTACCGGCATTCGGATGATCATTCCGTGTTTGGTGATCAGCATCAGCTCGTCGGTGGGGAGCACTTCCTTGATCGATACCGCATTGCCGGTCTTTTCCGTTCGGTTGACCGTTATGATCCCCTTTCCACCCCGGCGCTGCGCGCGATAATCATCGATCGGCGAGCACTTACCCATCCCGCGGTCCGTCACGACGAGCAGCGATGCATCGCGCATGATCACCACCATCCCTATCACCGCATCGCCCTTCCGCAGCTCGATCCCCTTCACCCCGGTCGTATCGCGCCCCATTTGCCTTACGTCCGACTCGTGGAAGCGAATCGACAAGCCGAACCTCGTGGCAAGCACGACGTCGTTCCGGCCGTTGGTGATCTTCACTTCGATCAGCTCATCGCCTTCCTCGACCTTGATTGCCTTGATTCCCGTCGCGCGCACGTTCGAGTATTGCGACAGTGCCGTCTTTTTCACCGTGCCGTTTCGCGTGGCAAACAGAAGATATTCGCTGTCGCTGAATTCGCGAACCGGCAGCATCGCCGAGATCTTCGTGTCAGGCGAAACGTTGATGAGATTCACGATCGGCTTGCCTCGCGCCGAGCGACCGGCCTGCGGTATCTCGTGCACCTTGAGCCAGAAGCACCGACCATCATCGGTGAAGCACAGGATGTAGTCGTGCGTCGACCCGATGAAGAGATGCTCGACCCAGTCATCGGTCTTGAGATCGGAGCCGTTGGCGCCCATTCCGCCCCGCCGTTGCCTGCGGTAGGTAGTGACCGACGTCCGCTTGATGTAGCCGCTGTGCGATATCGTCACGACCATGTCTTCTTCGGCGATCAGATCCTCGATCGTGAACTCGCCTTCGTCGCTGGTGATCTCGGTGCGCCGCTTGTCGCCGTACTTCTCCGCAACCGCCACCAACTCTTCGCGCAGGATCGTCATCCGGCGCTCGCGTGAGGCGAGGATCGAGCGCAGCTCCTTGATCGTGGCCCGAACCTCCGTCAGCTCTGCCTCGAGCTTTTCGATCTCGAGCCCGGTGAGCTTGGCCAGGCGCATGTTGAGAATCGCTTCCGCCTGCCGCTCGGAGAGCTTGAACCGCCGCTGCAGCTGCGCACTGGCCGACGGCGTGTCCTCGGCGGCGCGGATGAGCTTGATCACCGCGTCGATGTTGTCGACGGCGATCTTGAGCCCTTCGAGAATGTGCTCGCGCTCGAGCGCCTTCGCCAGATCGAACTCCGTCCGCCTGACGATGACTGTATGGCGGTGGACGATGAAGTGTTCGAGGACCGGCTTCAGCGCCATGACCCGCGGCACCAGCTGCCCCGTCGACGGATCCGGGATCAGCGCCAGCATGTTCACGCCGAAAGTCGCCTGCATGGTGGTGTGCTTGTACAGTTGATTCAGCACCACCCGCGGAATCGAATCGCGCTTGAGCTCAATGACTATCCGGATCCCTTCACGCTGCGACGATTCGTCGCGCAGGTCGGAGATCCCCTCGAGCTTCTTGTCGCGTACCAGGTGCGCGATCGTCTGCATCAACGACGTCTTGTTCACCTGGTAGGGAATCTCCGTCACGACGATCTGCGAGCGTCCGGACGATTCCTTCTCTTCGATCACCGCACGGGCGCGCATTACGATTCGCCCGCGGCCGGTCTCCTGATAGTCGCGAATGCCCTGGCGACCGTAGATGAATCCGGCGGTCGGGAAATCAGGCCCCTTCACGAATTTGCCCAGATCGGCGGCCGTCGCCTCGGGGTGGTCGATCAGATGCGTGATGGCCTGAACGACTTCACGAAGATTGTGCGGCGGAATGTTCGTCGCCATGCCGACGGCGATTCCCGACGATCCGTTGACGATCAGGTTCGGGAACGCCGACGGAAGAACCTTCGGCTCCTTGAGCCGCTCATCGAAATTTGGCGCGAAATCGACCGTGTTCTTGTCGATGTCGGACAACAGCTCCACGGCGATCGGCGTCAGGCGCGCCTCGGTGTACCGGTATGCCGCCGCCCGGTCGCCATCGACGGTACCGTAGTTCCCCTGACCATCCACCAGCGGATAGCGCATCGAGAACTCCTGCACCATGCGCACGAGCGCATCGTAGACCGACTGGTCGCCGTGCGGGTGGTACTTGCCAAGCACGTCGCCGACCACCGTCGCCGACTTCTTGTACGGCCGTCCGGGAACAAGCCCGAGTTCGCTCATGGCGTAGAGAACACGGCGGTGCACCGGCTTGAGCCCATCGCGCACGTCGGGCAGGGCGCGTGAGACGATCACGCTCATCGAGTACGTGATGAAGGATTCCTTCATCTCATCATCGATGAGCCGGGAGACGATTCTTTCGCGGTTGTTGGGAGCGGTCATGAGGCTGGGCTATCTCGAGCCGTCATTCCGGCGAAAGCCGCAATCCAGATGCGTTTGACGGCCTGGACCCCGGCTTTCGCCGGGGTGACGATGGTAAAGGACGTGCGCGGGTGCAGACTACGCAATCTAACTGGACAACGCGAGCTTTCACAGCAGACGAAGTGCTTTGAATTCAAAGACTTATGCGATGGAATGGCGAGGTGTCCACACCGTCACCCTGACCCTCGTCTCCCGACCCCCGACCCTTCAACCCCAGGTTCTCGTAATCGTCAACAGCCGCCATTCGTTGTTCACACGATGGAACAGGTATACCGCCCCGCCCGTCGTCTTCTTCTGGAGCACCGCGCCGCGCAGCTCCGCGGGGCGGTTGACCGCCACCACCGCGTACCCCCGCCACGGCACCAGCGCAATCACATTCGTGTAGACGAGAGCGGAATTCGCCTCATGCCCCGACGCGGCAAAGAACTCGTCTCGAAAACTGTTGAGTCCCTCGCTCCCCGAGCGCACCAGAACCGTCTGCTCACGCGACGCGGGGGGTTCGGCCGAGAGCCCGTCGGGCAGAAGGAAGCGCATGGTGTCCATCGGCGAGAGAAGCTCGCATGCGCCGGTGATCGGGTTGAGAAACTCGCCCGTCAAGCCGGCGGCAAGCGCTTCCCGCGTCTCCTGTCTGGCGGGAACGTCCCAATTGGGGCGAGTGATCCCGGCTTCCCAGCCAATGAGCGTGGTCAGGAGCTGCTTGACCGGCTCGCTGTCGAGGGGGGTTTCCACCCCCCGCACTATGACGATGCGTTCCAGCTCCGCGATCAGCTCGGTTACTTTCGAAGTCACAGCCGAGGCGCTGTCGGTGCTGAACACTCGCAGCGCACCTGCCCGGCACTCTCCGTGGCCAAAGTCCGCCCACGATGCCTGCTCGAGAATCCGGTAGCGCAATGCGTTGGCGCGGGCAAAATAGCGGTCATCCTCGCCGGCGGCGGGACCCGCCGCCGGAGCGGGCGACACACGAGCGGCGTCCCGGTTCTGGGCGGTAGCCACCTCTGCGGTGATGAGCAATCCGATGGTCGCATACAGCGCACGCGCAGTGGCGGCGCGCCGCGTTGTCGCGGTTCGCACTTCCTCTCCTCCTGGTGATGGTCATTCGGCCGGACGACGCCCGGCGCAACGGACCTAACGCCTCGCCGGCGGCGCGGCCTCCTCGTTCAACTCCGCCATTCGTTCCCTCGCTTCCCGCTCGGCTTTGTCGCGCTCCATGGCGCGACGTTCGGCGCGCACGCGCTCGTACCACTCACGAGTTACCTCTCCAGCCAACTCGCGGTTCCCCAACCCGAACGCCAGCGCCATTGCCAGCGCCACGGCTCCGAAGAGAATGGCGAACGCGGTGGTCACAATGTCGGGAGCGATCCCCAGCGTCTGCAACGCCATGAAGATCGCCAGCACCACCACGCTTCCGCGCCCCACCCGCGCCATCGTGGTGCCCCCGTGCAGCGCACCCGCCGAGGCGCGGATCAGCCCTTCCACGAAATCGCCGAGCACGATCCCGACGAGGACGATCACCACCGCGGCGATCAGACTCGGAATGTAGCTCACGAGCTCGGAGAACAGGTCCGCCAGCGCGCTCAAGCCTAACGCGTTGGCCGCCACCAGGATCACCGTGAACATCACGAACCAGAAGATCAGGTTCGCGAACACGCGCGATGGCTGCGTGCGCCACCCCGTCCGCTCCACGGCGTCCAACACCCCGCCCCGCTCCAGCCACCTGTTGAGCCCAACCCGCGTCAGCAGTCGGTCGGTGACCCGCTCCAGCAGCTTTGCCAGCAGGTAGCCGGCGAAGAGAATGACCAGTGCGCCCAGCAACAGCGGGACGTACTGAAAGACCTGCAAAAAGCTTTCGCGGAGCCGTTCGGTGAGGGACACGGGGGAAAGATAGTCGGGGGTCGGGGGTTGGGGGTTGGGGGTTGGGGGTCGGGGTCGGGGTTGAGGTTGAAGGTTACTCGGAGTTATGCGGCCTGACTCCGTCTCCGCAACTTTGCCCCCGCCCCCCGACCCCCACCCCCCGACCCTAGTTCCTGGTGCCCCGCCGCCGATCGAAAATCACGCTCCGCCGGCACGCGCCGCAGATCAGCCATTCTCGCCGGCGGGCGTAGCCCAGACCAAAGGAGCCCCCGCCGATCATGCGGGAGCTCATTTCAACCTGGCAGCGCGGGCACAGGGGCGTCCGGCCTTCCTGCGCGGCCTGCTTTATCTCGCGCTCCTCGTCGGACGAGAAGTGGGCTGCGGTCTCAGCCTTCATCGACGTCGTAGGTGGTGCGCACCTCGCCAATGCCGCTGTCGATTTCGCCCGCTGGGCCGGGGTTGCGCTCCACCATGTCGCGAAAGCGCATCATCTCGAGCTTGTAGTGCGCGATCACCAGCGC
>DATKDD010000261.1:0-7299 GCA_035512875.1 Gemmatimonadaceae bacterium
CCTCGTCAGGCAGCAGCTCGACGCTCTTCACCCCACTGCGCCATCGCGGCAAATCCGCCGGCGTCGAGATCGCGGCGAATACCGTACTCGGCGAGGCGGCGTACGTGCGCTCGCGAGAAGCGTCGTGATTCACCGGGAGCAGGTAGCCGACCGCCACCACCGCTAGAATAACGGTGACGAGGGCGGCGCTCACGAATAGCAGTATTCTCATGGATGCTCGGAGTCTCGCGACTCGGGTCATTGGGTTGCCGAGTTCCCTTCGTGACGTGTCCGGGCTTGCGGTACCCTGGGTGAAAATCTCCGCTCTTGTCCCCGGCGGCGCTAGAACTCGTGGTGTGCCCCTGCCGATCGGGTCACCGTACGGACAGCGCCACCTCGAGCACCTGCGACCCGGCGATCGCCATCACGCGGTCGCCGGCCTCGGGACGCACCCCCGCGAGCCCGGTGAATTCGCCGAATGCCGGCAGCACTCCGTAGTCGCGTGCGAACCAGAAGCACGGCAGGCGCTCGCGAAGGCGCCCGCGCCCGGTCAGCGACACGCCCGGATGGAGATGTCCGGCCAGGGTGTAGCCGAGATCGCTCGGCACCGGATGGTGGGCCAGAACGAACGGGCCGTCCAACATCGGTGCCTCGAGACAGATCACGCCTAGCGAGGCATCCGGAAGCCCGGCCCGCCGGTCGTGATTCCCTGGTACGAGCACGAGTTCGAGCCCGGAATGCGCCTGTCGCCAGGTAGCTAGTGCCCGCGTGGTCTCTGGAGCGCGCCCTTCGCGTGCGTGAAGAAAATCACCAAGGAAAACGACCCTCGTCGCACCGGTTTGCGAAACCATGGCGCCGAGGCGGTCGAGACCGCCGGTCGTCGTTCCGCGTGGAACGGGAATGGCGCCGGCGCGGAACGATGCCGCCTTTCCCCAGTGCGGATCGGCGACGAGCAGCGTTCTCCTGCGCGGCCAGTAGGCGGCCCGCTCGGGTAGAAGTGTGAGCACCTCGCCGGCAACCTCGGCATCCATCGAACCCGCGTGTTCGCTCATCCAGCAGCTCGCTCGAGAACCAGCTGCATTCTCCTGATCCGCTCACCCACCGATTCCGATGAGACCCGTTCCCGGGTGCGGTCCACCAGCAGCGGGAAGGCCAGCGGTGGCGTGCGCCTGGGGTTGGTGACCACCACCTTCGCCGTCGCCAGGCGAGCTAGAGTCCGGCCCAGGCGGCTGCTTTCGAGCTGACGCTCCAGTACCTCGCGCTCCGCCTGGGAGAGCAGGAGGTTCTCCGGCTCGTAACGTTGAAAAACATCGAAGAACAGGCCACTCGAGGCTTGCAGCTGCCGGGCGCTCTTGCCCGAATGCGGATATCCCGGAAATACCAGCCCGGCAACGCGCGCAATCTCGCGAAACTGGCGCCGCGCCATCTCGGTGGCGTTGAGCGAAGCGGTTATGTCGGGCAGGAGATCGTTCGCATCGAACAGCCCGCTCGCCAACGCCTGATCGAGCGGAGCCGGATCCTCCGACAGCAGCTCGAATCCCCAGTCGTTGGATGCCATAGTGAATGTGATCCTGGCCAGGCGGGCCATTCGATAGGCGAACAGCGCGGCGAGGCCTTCGTGCACCAGACGCCCTTCGAAGGGAAAGAAGAAGAGATGATTCCCCTCCCTGGACTTGACCCGCTCGATCAACAGCTCCTCGGGAGAAGGAATCCGGGACCACTTCGCCTGCACTTCGAGAATCGGTTTCACTGCCTCCAGCTCGGCTCCACGGAACGTTCCGGCGGCCGCCTCGCCTAACCGCGCTCTCAGAGCCGCGGACAGTTCGCCGGACATCGGCAGTCTGCTCCCCATCCATCGCGGAATCGCCCCTTGCGCGCTCTTCGCGCGACGAACCCACGCTTGCATGTCACGAATTCTCACGAATTCGAGTGGAGTGCCGGCAAAGACGAAACGATCGCCGGGCTTGAGCCGCGCAACGAAGCTTTCTTCCACCGAGCCCAGCCTGGGACCGCGAAGATAGCGTACATCGATGTGCGCGTCGCTCACGATCGTGCCTATCGCCATCCGATGGCGGCGGGCAACCATGGCATTTTCCACTACGTAGCCTTCATCGCCTGGCACTACCTTGGCGTACTCGGGATAAGCGCGCAGAGATTCACCACCGCTGGTGACGAACCGCATTACCCACTCCCACTCGTCATCCCGCAGACCGGCGTACGCATGCGTCTCGCGCACCTCCGACGCCAGTGCGTCCGGCTCGAAGCCGCCACCTAACGCTATCGTCACGACGTGCTGCACCAGCACGTCGAGCGGCCGGGTGACCGGGTAGCGCGACTCCACCGACCCCGCATCTATTCCATCGCGAGCGGAGGCGATCTCGATCAGCTCGAGCGCGTTGGTCGGTACGCAGGTCACGCGGCTCGTCGCTCCCGGCCGGTGGCCGCTTCGTCCGGCGCGCTGCAACAGGCGTGCAACACCCTTGGGACTACCGATTTGCAGCACCCGGTCCACCGGCGAGAAGTCCACACCCAGATCGAGACTCGAGGTCGCGACGACGCATCGAAGCCGTCCGTCGCGAAGCCCCTGCTCCACCCACTCGCGTCGGCGTCGATCGATCGAGCCGTGGTGCAGTGCGATGACACCCGCCCACTCCGGCCGTGTCGCCAACAGCGCCTGATACCAGATCTCCGTCTGCGAGCGCGTGTTCGTGAAGACGATCGCGCTCGTTCCTTCCTCGATTGCCGCCACGACCTGTGGCAGCATCTGCGTACCGAGGTGGCCAGCCCACGGAAAGCGCTCGACTACCGGAGGAATGGCTGCGTCTACGATTACGGCCTTGGGCTCCACGCCGCGCACGATGCACGACGGTCCGACATGGCGCGATGCGCCAAGGAGCGTGTCGCGCGCCTCCTCGAGATTGCCGATCGTTGCCGACAGCGCCCAGGTACGCAGGCCGGGACAGATCCGCCGCAATCGCGCGAGCGCGAGTTCCACCTGCACGCCGCGCTTGGTGCCCATCAACTCGTGCCACTCGTCCACGACCACCACACGCAGCTCCCGCAAGGCGTCAGGCGTCTCCGGCCGGGAGAGCATCAGCGACAGGCTTTCAGGAGTGGTGATCAGCGCCGTCGGCAGGCGCTTTGCCTGCCTGGCGCGAGTGGCCGCGGGCGTGTCGCTCGTCCTCGATTCCACGGTCCAGCACGGGGAGAGCACCGCTTGCGCGTCGGCAAGGGCCGCTCTCGTGTCCGCGGCGAGGGCGCGCAGCGGCGTGACCCACAGAACCCTGAGAGCAGGAGCGTCGCTGCGCCGCGTGCGAGTGCGCGGCGGCGGGCGCGCGGGTGAGCGCTCACTCGTCAGGAAGCGCTCACAATGCATCCACTCGAGCATCGGCCCTATCCATGCCGCGAGCGTCTTGCCGGTGCCGGTGGCGGCGTGAATCAATCCGCTTTCGCCGGCGAGATAGGCCTCCCACACCTCGCGCTGAAAGCCGAACGGAGTCCAGCCGCGCGCCGCGAACCAGCCCTCCACCCGCTCCAGCTCGCTCGTCAGGCTCCCGGTCACGGCACCGTTTCCATCATGGCACGCAGCGTCTGCAGTGTATCGGCTTCGGCTGCCGCCTTGTCGGTACGCCACCGTGCAATTCTCGGAAACCGTACGGAGATGCCGGACTTGTGCCTGGTAGATTCGGCGATTCCCTCGAACGCAAGCTCGAACACCTGCTCCGGCTTCACCGAGCGCACCGGTCCGAATTTCTCCACGGTGTGCCGCCTGATCCATCCATCGAGCTTGCGCAGCTCCGCATCCGTCAGCCCTGAGTACGCCTTGGCGAACGGAACGAGCGAGGCACCTTCCCATACGGCGAAGGTGTAGTCCGTATGGAGAGAAGCCCGGCGCCCGCTCCCCGCCTGGGCGTAGACGAGTACCGCGTCGATGGTGAATGGTGCAACCTTCCATTTCCACCAACCTCCCTTTCGCCTGCCGACGCCGTACGCCGAGTCGACCCGCTTGAGCATCAATCCCTCCGCGGACCGCTCTCGCGCCCGCTCGTGCGCGGCGCGGACATCGGCCCAGCTGCCCCGCACAGCGACAGGCGAAATGATCATTCGCGACTCGGCGCGCGAATCCTCCAGAAGTCGCGCCAGCTCGGCACGCCGCCATTCGAGCGGACGGTCGCGCACATCGGCACCTTCGAGCTCCAGCAGGTCGTAGGCTATGAGCACCACCGGCACCTCGGTCCGGATCTTCATACCTAACGTCTTGCGGCCGGTCCGCCTCTGCAGCTGGGCGAACGGCAGTGGAGAGCCATCGCGCCACGGCATGATCTCGCCGTCGATCACCGTTCCGGCGGGGAGCCAACGCGCCCCTTCGGATATCTCCGGGTACCGTTCGGTAACCAGCTCGTCACCACGCGTCCAGAGAAAGGTCTCTCCGCCTCGCCGGATGAGCTGCGCTCGAATGCCATCCCATTTCCACTCTACCTGCCAGTCGCCGGACGAACCGAGCGTTTCGAGCGAGGAATCGAGCGGATAGGCAAGGTAGAACGGGTAGGGCCGGGAAATGTCAGCGTCGGTGGTATCACCGGAGAAAAGGCGCTGATACGCGTCAGGCGACGGTTTCCACCCGCCCGTCAGGCGGTGCGCAACCACGCCCTCGTCAATGCCGCCTGCCCGCGCCAGTGCGCGTACTACCAGCTGCTGGGACACGCCGACCCGGAAAGCGCCGGTGATGAGCTTGTTGAGGACGAGCCGTTCCGTGCCGTCGAGCTCATTCCAGGCAGTTACGATCGCGCGCCGTTGCTCCTCCTCGGGGATCGACGCAAGAGGCAGCAGGTGCTGATCCATCCACTCGTGCAGCGGCCGGTCGCTGGTCGACGTCGGATTGGGAAGGAGGAGCGCGATCGTCTCAGCCAGATCGCCGACCGACTCGTAGCTCGCTTCGAACAGCCACTCCGGCACGTCACTTTCCTCGCCGGCCCAGGTCGCCAGGCGCCTGGCAGGAATGAGGCGTTTCGGACGGCCGCCACTGAGGAAGTACACGGCCCACGCCGCATCGGCCGGGGCGGCGCTGGTGAAGTATCTCACCATCGCCTCGACCTTGTCGCCGGTACGGGTGTTCGCGTCGATCTCCGCGAACAGTTGGGCGAACCGCTTCACGGCTCGCGCTCCTCCTCGGCCGACACCGGATCCTCTTCCGGCTCCCCCTCCCACTGGCTTGCGAGGGCCTGTGCGGCCATTCCGTGCTCGTGCAACCAGCGAACCACCGGGTCGCGATAGCCGTGGGTCACCATTACGGACTCCGCACCCGTGGCAGCGATCGCGCCTAGCAGTGACGGCCAATCCACGTGGTCCGAAAGCGCGAAGCCGCGGTCTATCGAGCGGCGGCGACGCGTGCCGCGAATGCGCATCCATCCCGAGGCGAACGCGGTGGAATGAGATCCGAACCGGCGCAGCCAGGTGCTGCCGCGCGCCGATGGCGGGGCGACTATCAGCGAGCCGCTCCAGTCATGCCCGCGCGGCATCGCGCCGGCGTAAGTCGTGGCAGGTAGCGCCACGCCACTGGCGCGATAGTCATTATTCAATCGCTCTACTGCACCGTGAGTATAGATAGGTCCCTCGGGCGCATCGACGAACCCGGCGAGCAGTCGTTGCGCCTTGCCCAGGGCGTACGCGAACAGCACCGACGCTCGCCCCGCCTGGGCGTTGTTCCGCCACCACGCGCGAATCTCGGCGAACGTCTCGTGCTGGGGCGCCCACCGATAGATAGGCAGTCCGAAGGTGGACTCGGTGATGAAGGTATGGCACCGCACCGGCTCGAACGGCGTGCAGGTGGGATCTGGCTCAGTCTTGTAGTCGCCGGACACCACCCATACTTCGCCGCGGTACTCGACTCGGATCTGCGCCGACCCGAGGATATGACCTGCCGGGTGCAGCGACAGCTGCACGCCGTTCCTCGAAAAAGTCTCACCAAATGCGACGGTGGTGATCGATGCGTCTGCTCCGAGGCGCGTTCGCATCACCCGCTCGCCTTCCCTGGAACCGACGTAGGCCTTGCACCCCCAACGCGCGTGATCGCCGTGGGCGTGTGTGATTATCGCGCGTTCGACCGGCAGCCACGGATCGATGTAGAAATCGCCGGCGGCGCAGTAGAACCCACGTTCTGTGGTATCGAGCAGCATAGGTGGGACGTGAGGCAAAAAGGCGGCGCGTCAGAGCGACGGTTACCCTTCGACTGGAAGGCGTCCGGAGCGAAAAATGGTCGTCCACACCTCCAGGTCGGCCTCACTAAAGACCTTCAGCTCAGCAAAGATCTCCCGCGCGAACTCTACATCGGCTAGCCCCGACGCGGTAATAACTCCGCGATCGCGCACAGCCGGAGCATCGACGTACGATGCCCTCGCATCATAGTCCGGTACCTGAGCCTGAAGGTAGGCCAGTCCATTGCTTGTGTGACGCCTTCCTTCCAGCAGCCCAGCCCCGACGAGGGCGGTTGTCGCGGCACAGATCGCGGCGATGGGGGTGGCGCGTCGCTCGAGCTGCCTAATGAGTACCGTTAGATGGTCATCCATTGGCTCTCGTTCCCAACGTTCGCCACCCGGCAGAATCAAGACCGCTACGTCATCGGTGTCCACCTCCGCCAAGGTGCGGGAGGGTAGAACGGATAAGCCGCCCATCGACACTACCGGATTTCGGTCGCGGGCTACGGTCTCGACCCTATATCCACCGTGCCTCCGCAGCTCGGCGAGAGCGTGGGCGGGCTCCCAATCGGCGAAGCCTGGAAAAACGAACACATATACGGCTTTGGAGGGCACGGACATGGCGCTGTGGTTAATGAGCGGTTCGGGGATTCCCCTATATGATCCCGGCCTCAAGAAGTCGCCATACATCGACCGCTGCAACCGTGCCTCGTCCGGCGATGCCGGGATTCCCGCTTCCCGCTTCCCAAGTGCTCGGCTCACTTATCCGGGTACCAAAATTCCTATTGACGAGCTGCGGAAGTGTGCTAAAATGGTAGCAGACTGCTAAAACCTTAGCACCACGAGGTCCAGATGCGCGTTTCCTCTCCTGCCGTGCCGATACTCACGCTGATAATGGCGCTGGTTACCGCCGCGTTCCCCGTCCGCGCGGCGGCACAAACCCCTGGCCTGCTCGAAGACTGCAGCACAAACAGAGGAAAGAACAGCAGCAGTACCAGCATCAGCGATGACAACGACGTCAAGCGTTGGCGCATCAGCTGGTCCAACGATCGTTGCTCCATCGACATGCGCGCCGAGGGAAAGTTCGAGTTCGAGCCGGATCTGTCGGACGTGAAATCGATGGAGC
>DATKDD010000262.1:0-2274 GCA_035512875.1 Gemmatimonadaceae bacterium
GTCGGATTGCGGCGATGATCGAGGTGGCGAGCTCGGGGAGCGAGGTGCCGATCGACACGACCGTCAAACCGATCACCAACTCCGAAACGCCGGCTGAGCGTGCCACCGAGACCGCGGCGCGCACCAGTAGTTCCGCGCCGACGACCAATCCAGCAAGTCCGACGAGGATGAGAAGGACGTTATGCGCGCGAGTGTACCGGGCGGGCGTCATTCCCCGATTCTCCTCGAACGCCTCGAACTCGGTTTCCAGCGCCGGAGTCGGCTCTCCCTGTCGCGCGATGCGCAGCATGTACAGAAGAAATGTTACGAAACCTGCCAGCAGGATGCCCGCGTCAAGACGCGTAATGAGTCCGTCGAATCCGACGATCAACAGCGCCACGGCGGAGGCGATCATGATCGGCATCTCGCGCGTGATCAGCCCGGGCTGCACGCGTACGGTGGAGACTACCGCCGACAGGCCGAGAATGACCGCGATATTCACTATGTTGGAGCCGACGACGTTGCCCACTCCCACGTCGGGCTGGTCGCGTACAACAGCGAGGGAAGTGACGACGAGTTCGGGGGCGCTCGTCCCGAACGCGACGATGGTCAGGCCGACGACCATTGCGCTGATGCCCAGGGTGCGCGCCAGTCGCGCCGCCCCACGCACCATCCACTCCGCGCCGAAGTAGAGCGCCACCAGTCCGGCGATGAACGTCGCCGCGTCGATCATCATCGACGGTGCCCTAACGTGCTTCCACCCGCTCGAGCCCGCGATCCCGGCGGGGCCGTGACGAGACGGCGATGTCGCGTAGCCTCACGATCCGCCGCCGGGCGGAGAGAAGATCGCCGCGCGGACGCGCCACAGCTCGGGAAAAAAGCGCTGAGAGATCGTGCGCTGCAGGTACTTTGCGCCGAGGGTGCCGCCGGTGCCACCGGTAATGGGGCCGATCACTCGCTCCACGAGCTGGACATGCAGAAAGCGCCACATTGCGAACCCCTGCTCGTACTCGAGCAGGCTCTCCGCAAGCAGCAGCAGCGGCGACTGTTCACCAGCACCATAGAGGGCATCGATCGTAGTCCCTGAATCCGCGACCAGCGCCGAGAATTGATCCTGCAGCGTTGGTCTGGCCAGCCAGCGAGCCACGATCGGCGGCGGATCGCCGTGCTCGGCCAGTGCATGCATGAAATGAGGCTCGCGCAGCCCGGATGCTGCCTCGATCGCGCGGAACTGTGCGCTCTGCGAGCCACTCGACGTGCCGAGGTAGCCCCTGAACTCGGCGAACCTGTGCGGAGGCAGCGTATCGAGCGCCGAGAGCTGGTCGGAAACGATGCGCACCAGCGCGTTGACGCGACGCATGACGAACAACGCTGTGAGCGCCTGGCGCGCTTCCATGGCGACGACGAGCGACTCGAGCTCGTGCAGAATGACCTTGAACCACAGCTCGCTCGATTGGTGCACGACGATGAACAGCAACTCGTCGGGATGCTCAGGCGAGCTCAACGGGCGCTGCAGCCGCAGCAGGGCGTCGAGCTGCAGGTAGGACGGATAGTCGTGCGCGATGTCGTTATGCACGGCTTCGGGGGACGAAGGGTCGGCGCTCAAAAGGTCGATACCTCGAGCTGCGTGATGTCGTCTACGCGCATGGTTTCCCTGGTGTGGTACGGCTCGCCGTAGCGCGTGCGGATCAGCGAGCCGTAGTGAGCCGCCTGATGGCGGATGATGTCGAGCAGCGGATCACCGTTAGGATAGACCTCTCCCGCCTGCGTCACGTCGTCGAATTGGGAGCCGTAGCAGCGTATCGCCTCCATCTTGGCGTCGAACTCCTCGGAGATGTCCACGATGAACGTCGGCTTCGGCGCGAACTCCCGGTAAGTCAGCGAGTAGATCACCTTGTGCGGGCGGTGCTTCGGGACGTCGGGCTCGATCTTGGCCAGTCCGGCCACGAAACACGCATCGCGAACGAGCTCCGAGGCGACCCGATGATCGGGGTGCCGGCCCTCCAGCGCCGGAGCGATGACGATCCGCGGAGCCAGACGGCGGATCTCGCGGGCCAGCAAGGCACGTGTTTCCGGCGTGTTGACGATCCCGGCGTCGGGGAGCCCCAGATTCGCCCGCACGCTGACGCCGAGCACCTCAGCCGCCCGCTTCGCCTCCAGCTCCCGCAGCTCGGCACTCCCGCGCGTGCCGGTCTCACCGCGCGTAAGGTCTATGATGCCGGTAACATGTCCCTGTCGCGTCGCCTTGATGAGCGTGCCGCCGCAGGTGAGCTCGACGTCATCGCGGTGGGCGGC
>DATKDD010000263.1:0-2435 GCA_035512875.1 Gemmatimonadaceae bacterium
CGGCGCGACGCGGCGATGGCGCCGAACAGCACGATCACCCCGGTCGCCAGGCTGAAGATCGCCATGAATCGCACAGCCACCGCCACCTTGCTCAGCACCGTTCCCACCGTGTTCTGGATCAGCGCGAGGTCGATCGCCGTCACGTTGGCGAAACGGTCGACGATCGCGCGCTGCAGCCGCGCGCGGCCGGCGGTACTGTCGATGCCGGTAAGCACGATGTACGTGGCCGGAGCATCGCGAAGCGCTGCCTCCTCGAATACCGCAAAGAAGTTCGGCTCGAATCGCGCAAAGTTCACTTCGCGGATCGACGTGATCCTCGTCGTCACGGAAATGCCCTGCACATCCCAGCGGATCGTGTCGCCGATCCCTACCGCCAGATCCTCGGCGATCTCCTTATCGAGCGAGACCTCGTATACGCCGTTACGGTCGCTGGGATCGTCGGCCGTGAACCACTCGCCGGCAACGATCGTCTCCGAAGCCGTCGACGTATCGCGAAAGCTCGAGCGGTACTCGCGGCGGTGTGCCCAGCTGCGCTCCTCGCGAGACATGTCGTCAGGCGATATGCCGTTCACGGCGGCGATCCGCATCGGAATCACCGGCACTGTCTGCAGCACCGGCGCGCCGGCGGCGCGGACGATCTCCTCCACTCCTGTCACCTGGTCGCGCTGAATGTCGAACAACAGAAGGTTCGCCCGGGTCGCGTCGGTGCCGATGTCCAACTGGCGGAGCACGTTCACCTGCACCAGGTACAGTGTGCTGAGCAGAAACGCGCCGAATCCCAGCGCCAGCATGACGGCCCGGGTCTGGTTGGCCGGGCGATACAGGTTGGCGATCCCCTGCCTGACGACAAAGGGCCAGTGCTCGCGAAGTACCATCCTGGCGACTCGCGCCAGCGCGGTCGCGCTCAGCGTCAGGATGCCGATCGCCGCGGCGAGCGCGCCGCTCATGATGAGGCCTTCCCACACGTCACCCGTACGACGGATCGCGACGAACACCACGGCGGCGACGAGCAGCAGCAATGCTCCAACTCGCGCTCCGTCCTTCCAGAGCGCCGTCCGCGCGTCGCCGATGACGCTCTGCCGAATGGCGGCGAGCGGCGACACGCGTCGCAAGGCGAGGAGCGGTTCGAGGGCGAACAGCGTCGCCACCAGCACGCCGACTGCCAGTCCCGAGAACACGGCGGCGGGTTCCAGCGTCGGGACCACGTCCACCGGCACGAATCCGCCGATTACCCTCGGTAGCGTGTACTGCAGAGCGATGCCGGCGAGCGCGCCGGCGGCGGCGCCGGCCAGTCCCATCAGCGCGGCCTCGAGAACGTAGATCGCGAGCACCTGACGACTGGTGGCACCCAGACAGCGGAGCACCGCGGCGACCGGCCGCTTTTCCGAGACGAACGCGTGAATTGCGCTGGCGACGCCGATGCCGCCGAGCAGAAGCGCCACGAGCCCCACGATACCCAGAAAGCGGCGCAGCTCGTCCACACCTCGAGTCAACGAGCGCCGCGTATCGTCGACGGTCGTGGCGCGCAAGCCGAGGGTATCGAATCGTGATTCCAGCGCCCGCTCGAACGCGGTGGCGTCGGCGCCGTTCGCCAGGCGGAGCATTGCATCGTGATCGGACCTGCTCCCGAAGGTCAGCAGCCCCGTCTCCGCCACATAGCGGTACGGAATGAACAGCCGGGGCGCGAACATCGCGCTGAACTCGGGCTCCCCCGGTACGTTCTCCACGGCACCCGCGATGCGGAATTTCAGGGAGCCAAGCGCGAGGGAGTCGCCCACCGTGGCGCCGAGCGAGAGCAGGAGCGCCGGATCGGCCATGGCGTTCCGGCCCTCATGCAGAGTGTTCCATGCGCCGGAGGGATCCGTGATGATGTCCCCGTAGAAAGGGAAGCCGGGCTCAACGCCCCGCACCTGGGCGAGCCGGCTAGCGTCCGGCGCCGGCCCCGACGCCATCGACAGGAAGCTCGTCACTCGGGCAACCGTTATGCCGCTGACGCGGAGCGAATCGAGCAGGGAATCGACCCCGGGTTGCGGGACGTCTCGGCTCGATAGGCGGACATCGGCACCAAGGATCGTCCGTGCCTGTGCGCGCACCGAGCGGGTGACGTTGCCGGCATAGGAATCAATCGCGACGAGTGCCGCCACCCCGGCCGATATGGCCGACATGAACAGCAATAGCCGGCGCCGAGTGTTGCGGCTCTCACGCCATGCCAGGCACAGCACCCCGCGCCACGCGCCGCTCATCGGTTGACCGGAGCGGTTAGGAGGGATTCGTCAGGCGCGCCGGAGTCGGCCACCACCGCGCCATCGCGAAGCTGGATCACCCGTCCGGCCCGTTCGGCGAGCGCGGCGTCGTGGGTCACGAGCACGATGGTCGTGCCCGCTTCCCGGTTGAGCGATTCGAGCAGCTCGACGATGCGCCCGCCGGTGGCGGAA
>DATKDD010000264.1:0-2693 GCA_035512875.1 Gemmatimonadaceae bacterium
TCCGCCAGATGACAGCGCGACCACTGGCCTGGCGAGATCGCATAGAGCGGCGGGTGCTCGGCGGCGCAGCGGTCCCACGCGTACGGGCACCGTTCGCGAAAACGGCAGCCGCCGGGCCAGTCGGTCGCTGGCGGCACGGTCCCGGGTATGACCGCCAACCGTTCACGGGACTCGCCTAACCGCGGCACGGCGGAAAGCAGCCCCTCGGTATAAGGATGGTGCGGCGCGGCGAACAGAGTGTCGACCGACGCCTCCTCCACGATCTCGCCCGCGTACATCACCAGCACTCGTGACGCCGTCTCGGCGACCACACCAAGGTCGTGCGTGATGAGCAGAATCGACATGCCTACCCGCTGCTGCAACTCGGTAAGCAACTCGAGAATCTGTGCCTGGATGGTGACGTCGAGCGCCGTCGTCGGCTCGTCGGCGATCAGCAGCGCGGGACTCATCATCAACGCCATGGCGATCATCACGCGCTGGCGCATGCCGCCGGACAGCTCGTGAGGATACTGACGTGCCCGCTCTTCCGGATCGCTGATGCCCGTCAGGCGCATGTTGTCGACGGCATGAGCCCATGCATCGCGGCGGGACACTTTCGTGTGAACGCGCGCCACCTCGGCGATCTGGTCGCCGACGGTGAACACCGGATTGAGCGCCGCCATCGGCTCCTGGAAGATCATAGCAATGCGACGTCCACGGATCGCGCGCATGCGTCGCTCGTCGAGCGTCAGCAGGTCGGTTCCCTCGAAGAGGACCTGGCTTCGGGCATCGATCCGCCCCGGCGCCTGAATGAGGCGCAGGATGGAGAGCGAAGTGACCGATTTGCCGCACCCCGATTCCCCGACCAGCCCCACCGTCTCTCGCGGGGCGATGTCGAACGACACGCCGTCCACGGCGCGCGCCAGCCCTGCCGGGGTGGGGAAGGACGTACGCAGGTCGCGGATGGAGAGAAGCGGCTCGGTCATCGCCGCCCAACCTGGCGGGGATCGAGTGCGTCGCGCAAGGCGTCCCCCGCGATGTTGAACGACATGGTGGTCAGCACGATGGCCAGTCCCGGGAACAGGAACAGCCACCAGACGGTGAACACCCCCTGCGTGCTGTCCTGGATGATGTTCCCCCAGCTAGCCGTGGGCGGCTGAATGCCCATGCCCAGATATCCGAGCGCCGCCTCGAGCAGAATGATGTTCCCGACACCCAGGGTAGCGGCGACGATCACAGGGGAGAGAACGTTGGGCAGGGCGTGCCGCCAGAGCAGCCGGGTGCGGGTGGCGCCTAACGCATCGGCGGCGATCATCCATTCATCGCTCCGCAGTGCGCGCACCTCCGCCCGCACCAGCCGGCTCACTCCGAACCATCCGGTGGTGCCGAGCAGGACGATGAGCAGTGGCACACTCGGGTTTCCCCAGATCGCCAGCACGGCAATGAGCAGAAAGAGCCGGGGAATGGCCAGCGCCGCATCGATCAGGCGCATCATGATGGCATCGACGCGGTCCTGCGCGAGCCCGGCGACCGCTCCGTAGCCGGTTCCGATCGTCGCGGCAAGCAGCACCGAGAGGAACGCCACCGGGAGCGAGATCTGGCCGCCGTACAGCACCCGGCTAAGGACGTCGCGGCCGGCGAAATCGGTTCCGAACGGATGCGCAAGGGAAGGCGGCTGCCCGGGCGGCGCGATCAGTGTGTCGTTAGGTTCGAACGACACCAGCCACGGGGCCAGCATCGTCACCACCACCAGCGCTATCAGCAGGTAAGCGGCGGCCATTGCCGGTCCGTGGTTCCTGAAGCGATGCACCGCGGTCCGCCACGGTCCCTCATGGGAAATGGCCGCACTGCGCCACCGCGCGGCGGCGGTGCACCCGATCGTGATCAGCGCCGCGGCGGCGAACCAGGCGACGGTGTTCACGTCAGGCGCGCGTGCGGAGCCGTGGATCCACCACGGCGTAGAGCAGATCGGCGCACAGGTTGCCGATCGAGACGAGCACGGCGATGAGGAGCACCAGCGACGCCACCAGCTCCGGATCGCCGTTGCGGATCGCGTCGACGGTAAGCGAACCCATGCCCTGATACGAGAAAATGCGCTCGACGAATACCGCGCCGACCAGCAACGCCGGCACGGCCAGTCCGATAAGCGTGATCACCGGCAGGAGCGCGTTCCGCAGTATGTGACGCAACACCACCCGCCTCTCCCCTGCCCCCTTGGCGCGAGCGGTTCGGACGAAGTCCCGGCCCGACACGTCGAGCACGGCCGCCCGCTGGTATCGCGCGATCAGCGCCGAGGTGAGCAGCGCCAGCGTGGCGACCGGCATCGTCAGGCGCACCGCCGCTTCGCCGATCCGCTCCCACCACGGCAACGAGGCGACGTGAAACGCCGGCATCATGCTGGTGGGAAAGATGTCCAGCTTGTAGCCGAACACGTACAGCACCACCAGCGCGAGCCAGAAGTCGGGGAGCGAGTAGAAAAACAGCGTCACCGCGCCTAACGCCTTGTCCGCAGGGCTGCCGGCGACGCGGGCCTGCACGATGCCCACCGCCATGCCGATCGCGAAGCTCACCGTCAGGGCCAGTCCCATCAACAGCAGCGTTCGCGGGAGTCGCTCGGCAACCAGGGTACGGACCGGACGCCAGTGCGTAAACGAGAAGCCAAGGTCGCCGCTCGCCACCCGGCCGAGATAGGTGGCGTACTGCCGGGCCATCGA
>DATKDD010000265.1:0-9623 GCA_035512875.1 Gemmatimonadaceae bacterium
CCGTGCGGCTCACGTCGCATGGTCCGATTCTCTACATGCAGACGCGCGTAGGGCTCGATAGGCGGCAGACGCTTGTGAACGCGCTTTACGATCGCCGCATGCAGGACCTCGGCGGAAGCATCTTCACGATCTACAAGTTCCGCACGATGCACGTCGATGCGGAATCGGGGTCCGGAGCGGTCTGGGCCTCGAAGAGCGATCCGCGGGTGACGACTCTGGGGAGATTCCTCCGAAAGACGCGACTGGACGAGCTGCCGCAGTTGATCAATGTGTTGAAGGGAGATATGAATATCGTCGGGCCCCGCCCCGAGCGTCCGAGCATCTTCGCGCGGCTCCGCAGCGATATTCGCGACTATCCGCTTCGTCAGTTGGCAAGACCGGGAATCACCGGGTGGGCGCAGATCAACACCGATTACGACCAGTCGATCGATGATGTTCGCCGCAAGGTTCGCTACGATCTGGAATACATCCGCACTCAGAGCCTGGCTCATGATCTTCGGATCATGGCGCGCACGGTGCCGGTAATTCTGTTCAGGCGTGGCGGGTGGTGAGGACTACGCGGGACGCGGGGTGATTACGATCTGGAATAGAATTCCGAGGACGGGGCCGCGTTAAGCGCGGCCTCGCGTTGTTTTCGCTATCCGCGCGCCAGCCCCCTCTGCGCGCGTCCCGCGTCCCTCGCCCCGCGTCGCTCACCCCGCACAGTCTAGCGCCTCGTGGGCTCCCAGACGGGGCTGCTCTGGCCGCGAAAGAAGCGCAACCAGGCTAGAATGCCAGCAACTATCGAGGCGAGAGCGAAGCCGGGAAGCGCAATGACCGCTGGCGCGCGGCGGCCGTCGGGCCATCGCATTCCGATTATGCCCAGCACCATGCCAACCGCACCCGGCCCTACAAGCAGCCATGCCGCTGGCCATGCAGCGCCGATCACGAGTGTGCCAAGAACCGCCAGGGGGAGGGTGAGATACACGAGCCACCGGCAGAGTTTGTGACTGATGAGCATCCATGCGAAGACACCATGCCTGAGCGGATTCATCAGGTGCCGCTTGTACCAGAGTGTCTCGAGTCCACGCGTCATGGTCCGCGCCTTACGACGAAATTCCGTCCGAAGCGACCGGGTGCGCGGCACGAGACAGATCGCGTCCTCCACCGACACGGCCCGGAAGCCACGTTCCACGGCCAGTAGTGCGGACGCAAAGTCGCGACTCAGCTCCTCCGGAAAACCCGGCTCGTGAATGTCCCGGCGCATGGCGAAGAACGACCCGCTGGCGCCGACGATCGAGCCAAGGCGCGTCTCGAGTGCCCGGATCCGCATCTCGTAGCCAACGTATCCCGATTCTCCGTGATTGCCCTCTGCGTCGAGCTCGCCGACGCTGACGTCGCAGCTGGAGGCAACTCCAACCGTTGGATCCTCGAACGAGCGCACCAGCGCCTTCAACCCATCCTGTCGAATCCCCACCGACGCATCGACATTGACGACGATTTCTCCGCTCGCCGCCGCCACACCGGCATTCTCGGCGGCGGTCTTGCCGCGCCGTTCCGGGAGGCGGATCAGCTGAACGCCGCAGTCGGCAAAATCACGGGCGATCTCATCGGTCGCGTCGGTGGACGCGTCGGAGACCACTATGATTTCCCGGCGGTCCGCGGGATAGTCGGAGCGCAGCACGCCCTCGATCGCCGTGCGCAGTCGCTGTTCCTCGTTATGGCATGGCAACGTGATCGAGATCCGCGGCCACGAGGCGGGATCGCGCGCGGGTAGCGGCGGCGGTGAGCGGCCAGCGAGCAGGCGGAGAAGAAGGGGATACCCAATGTACGCATAGCCGAACATCACGACTGGCGCGAGGACGCCAGCCGCACCCAACCACACCATCATACGGCGATCTGCTCGGCGGACCTCTCGACGCGCTGCACTTCACGATAGAGCGCCTCATAGCGGCCGAGCCAGGGATCAACCGCGCCAACCGTCGCAAGACGCGCGCGGGCCCGTGTCGCACGCGCGGCAGCCGAGCGAGGCGCGCGAAGTACTGCCGCCAGTGCCGATGCCAACAGGTCCGGCTGCTCCGGGGGCACCAGAAGCGCCTCGCGCTCGGTCACCACGTCGGGAATGCCGCCTACCCGGGACGCAATCACCGGTACACCGGCCGCCAGCGCCTCGAGCAGCACGATTGGAGTTCCTTCGGTGCGGGAACTGAGCACCACCACGTCGAATGCACGTACCAACCTGGCGGCGTCAGGCACCATCCCGTGAAAGCGGACGATACCGTCGAGTCCATTTGCTGCGACGAGCCGTTCCAACGCCCGGCGCTCGCGGCCGTCACCGACGATGCTCACGACGATGTCGCGCTCTGCCAAACGCCGCAGCGAATCGATCAACACGTCGGCGCCTTTCTCACGCCCCAGTCGTCCGATCCAGCCAACGTGCGAAACGCCCGGCGGCACTCCGAGCGTGCGACGCGCCTCGTCAGGCGAGGCGAACGTCGTGCGGCCCCCGTACGCGTTGGGTATGATGTGCAACCGGTCGCGAGGAACGCCGGCCATGGAAAGCTGCTCGGCGAGCGGCATCGACACCGACACCACCGCGTCGAAGCCACTGAGCGCGCGGCACTGAACGCGCTCGTACATGCGATTTTTCCACCCTCCCCCCGTGAATCCGTGCACTGTGCTCACGATCGGTACGCCGGCCGTGCGCGCTCCCGCGGCACCGACGACATCCGCTCGATACCCATGCGAATGAACCACCGAGGGCTGTAGCTCGCGACAGAAAGCTTCCACGGCTGCTCGTTCACGAAGATACCGTCGTCCCGGAAAGATCAGCGGCAACACCTCCACGCCATCCGATCGAAGCGCATCGACCCAGGGATGAGGCGTCCGATCGCTGTCGACCACCGCCGCCACCCGTACTGTGTGGCCGCGCCGCGCGTGACCGGTGGCGAGGGCGCGCACGACGCTCTCCAGGCCACCGACAGCGCCCGGCGCCAGGAGGTGGACTATGGAGAGCGGCGACGACGGATCGCGCCAGTCGCTAGGCATTACGGGGAGCGCGAGCCCGCGCCCGCCGACTGCAGCTCGGCGGCAGCCGGCGCGGAGGAGAGCTCGACCCGTCGCCCGGAGGCGGCGGAGCGATAGCAGGCAGCGATCACTTCCATCACATCTCTGCCGTCCTGCGCCGAAGCCGGCGGTCGGCCGCCATCGCGAAACGCGACGAGCGTCTTTTCGAGGAGCACGCGCGTGGCGATCATCGCCGGATCCTTAGGGTTCTTCGCTATGACGGAACGTGCCGCGCCTTCTTCCCGCCAGGCAAGGCCTGATACGCCGTACTCGACGCGAAGGTGCGGCCTCGTGTTGCGCAGCAAACCCGCGCTCAGTCGCGCCCGGCCCCCGAACGACGCACGTAACGACGTTCCTAACGTCTCAGCCCGCACCTCGAAAAACTGCGTTTCGCCCTTGCACAAGCGGTTTTGCACCACCTGCGCCAGCCGCCCACGCGAGAATTCCATCGTCACCAGCGCTACCGCGTCGCTCTCCTCTTCGCGGACCCCGCACGTCGATACGTTCGCGGTAACCGAAACCGGCTTTTCTCCGAACAGCGCCATGAGAAAATCGACGAGGTGAATTCCCGCCTCGTACAGCGTCTGGGTCAGGACTTCTCCGCGCCATCCCGGCTCTGCCCAGGGGGGCAGGTCCATGTTCTGCCACGCCTGCGCGAACACGACGCCGCCCGGTTGCTTCGCCGCCGCATCGCGCACAGCTCGGAAGATCGGCATCTCGCGAAATTCGTGGTTCAGCGCGATGCGCTTGCCGGCCGCATCCGCGGCCGCAATCAACCGATCCGCTTCGTCGAGGGTTGAGACGAACGGCTTCTCGCATATCACATCGCATCCGGCATTGATCGCCTGCAAACACAACTCGGCATGCGTGTGCGGAAGCGTGCCAATGATCACCACGTCGGGGTGCGTCTCGGCGAGCACTGCTTCGAGTGATGCGAATACCGGTACGCGGAATCGATCCGCGGTTTGTGAGCGGCGAGTGGCATCGAGGTCAGCCGCCCCCACCACCTCGGCCCAACCGATTCCCGCGAGCGCGGGCAGGTGCAGCGTGGTGCCTGCGTTACCACAGCCAACCACCCCGATGCGAATCTTGGTCATTATTTCCAGAAATGAGACGGGCACCAGCCGGGGAGACGATCAGCGTGCGACTTCGACCATCTTGTTGTAGACGAGTCCAACGAACCGGCCAAGGACGTATCCGATGACGAACAGATACACAAAACCGACCAGGCTGCCGAGAAACGTGACACTGTAGCCGGGCAGAAAGACGCGAAGCAGCTGCAGGTGCGCCCCGACAGCCGGGCCGCCCTTGAGCACGAGCACATTGGTGGCGACGAACAGACCGCCACCCAGCAACAACCCCATCGCAATTCCCCAGGCACGGGCGTTCAGCCTGACGAGTGCCGCATTGAGGTCCTGCTCCTGAGCGGTGAGGGACGGATCGGGCGGAACGGCGGTCGGCATGGGAAGACGGTCAGATGTGATCGAGAAAATCAGCGGTCGCGCCGAGCTCGCCGCGTGTACGCGAGATGAAAATGGAAATGGCAAGCGCCAGATTCCGGCAGAAGGCAATGAACCATCCGGCGACGAACCCTACGACGAATCCCCAGAACAACCCGACGAACGCCCCACCCCAGCTGACGGTATAGCCATAGAAATACTGGGACAGCAGGTACAGGCTCACGTCTGCGTTGCGCAGCAGCACAATGGCCGTTGCGGCAAAGAACACGATCCCCGCCGCGCTCCCAAGCGCTACGCCAAACGCCCGCTTGTGCAGCGGCGCAAACGCCAGGGCAAGTGTTGCCGGAAGCTCTTCCGCGCCTGACGATCGACGGGACGCCGCCGGTCCGCTCACGCGCTCACCGATCGCTTGGTGGGAACGGGGGGCCACGTTTCGAGCCCTACTTCCGCGTAGGCCTCGACGGTCGGGTCGGGGCGTGGGGCCCCAACGGTTTCGTGGAGGAGCCATCCGAATGTGAAGGAGACGATGTTCAACGAGTAGTACAGGAGATTGAGGGGAATGACGGCCAGCGCGAACCTCATTCCCCGAATTCGCGCGAAGAACGCGTACAGCCGGACATTCGTAACCAGCACGGGCAGCAGCCAAAGTGCCGCCGGAAGCAGCCACGCCGCGTTTACGAAAAGCAGTGCCAGACCCATACAGAGCCATGCCAGTGCAACGAGCGCTGTGTTCACCTTCTCAACCACGCGAAGATTGAGGGTCGCGGTGCGCATTCCCGCGCTTTTCGTCATCAGCAACCGTGTCCACGGTACGCCGCGATCGTTCAAGTCCGTCTTGATGACCTGCCAGAGCGACCAGCGCTTGAGGTGCGAACCCTGGATCTCGGGACGGATCACGATCCGGTGGCCGAGGGCTCGAATGCGGTGCCCCAATTCGATGTCCTCGATCTGGGGCCGCGAATAATGCCACTCGTCGTACATTCCCGCCTGTAGAAAAACGCCGCTGCGTATCGCGCCGCATCCCGCCCAGAACGTCTCCGCATCTCCGGCGTTCTGGTGATGCACGTAGTGATGCAGCAGGTTGCGATATTCGCTCACTATCCCCTTGGCGGGCGGGCGGTCGTCATACGAGCCGAACACGGCACTGATGTCGGGCTCCGTGGCCAACGCCTCCGCGAATAACCGCAGGGTATCGGTGTGAACGAGCACATCCGCATCGACGAAAACGACGTTCTCACCCCGGCATAGCTCGAACCCGCGGTTTCGGGCGTATGCCGGCCCGTGAGGACGGCCGGGCAGGCGCACGACTGTATCGGCGTAGCGCGCGGCGACGACGGCGGTCTCGTCCTCCGAGGCGTCATCGACGACGATCAGCTCCCAGCACTCACGCGGCAAATCACTCGCTGCCAGTGCGGCAAGCGACTGGCGCAGCACGGCTCCGCCGTTATGCGCGGGGACAACCACCGACAGATAGGGGTGCTCAGGACTCATGATTACTCCGCGACGGTCGCCAGCGCGGCGCGAACACGCCGAGCGCCCGACCGCACCCACAGGTATTGCCGGAAGCGTGGCAATCCGTACGCCTCCAACCACGTTCCGGCTCGAAAATAGTACATGTCCAGCCGGGGAAGACAGGTCCGCCGCTCGCGCCCTCGCAACGTACGCAATTCGGTCGTTAGACCCCAGCTAAAACCGCTTGTTGCTTCGGCGACCGCTTCATCGACACTACCGTACGGATAGGCGAAGACCGCAGGTCGCACACCGAGCTCTCGCTCGATGTGTTCGGCCGATCCGCCGATCTCATCGGCGAGGGCATCAGGTGGCAGCGCCGTTAGATGCGGATGAGTGCGGCTGTGCGCTCCGATGGCGAACCCCATTTCGCGCATCCGGCCCAACTCGTGCCAATCCATGAGCGGGAGCGTGGGGATGTCGTGTGCGCACGCGCCGCGCCAGGCGTTGGTTCCTCCCGCGTGTTCGCTGACCACCATGACAGTAGCGGGCAGGCGGTTGCGGACGAGCAGCGGAGCGGCGATCTCGGCGAAATTGACGAATGCATCATCGAAGGTAAGCGAGACGGCATCGACACTGGACGGAAGCGCCATGAGCTCGTCGAGGGACACGACGCGAACAGCGCCCGACGCCAGCCATGCGACATGACGGCGGAACACGTCGGGGCTGATCGAGATGACCGACGACGAGTCGTCTATCGAATGATAGGTGAGGATCGCCTTCATGCCGCTCTTCCCGCATCCAGGGCGCGCACGATCTCCATCGCGCCGCGATCCTGTGCCACGCGCTTGAGCAGCCGGAAGAACAGCGGCATGACGGCCGATTCGGTCCAGCGATCGGTGAAACCTCGATAGGCAGCGGCGGCGAGCCGCTCGCGATATCCGGGCTCGTGCTGCATACGCCGCAATGTGGCTTCCAGTTCGTCAGGCGAGCGGAAGGTTTCTCCGCCGCCGCACGCGTCGACCAATTCGGGTAGCGGCCCGATGCGGCGCGCAATGACCGGCGTGCCCCTGCGGAACGCTTCGATGACCACGAAGCCAAACGTCTCGAAGCCGGCGGTCGGGACGAGGGACGCGATCGCATGCGCGTTGTAGCGGCCCACATCCGGCTGGGAAATGGTACCCAGAAACCTGACCCTCGGGTTGCGCGCGGCAATCATTTCCAGCCGCTGGCGGTCGGTGCCATCGCCGGCGATGATCAGGTCGGCCTCCAGGTAGCGCGCGAAAACGGGAATGACGTCGTCGAGCCCCTTGATCCGCTCGAGTCGCCCGACAAACAGAAAATACGGCCGCTCGTGAGGCGACGTCCCGCCGGCCATCGGACGCATGGCGCCAGGTGCCGGATCGGGCAGAAAGCCGGGTAATACTTCCATATCATGCGGAAACCCGAACTCCCTGTGTTTTTGCCGGCTGAATTCACTGAGCGCAATGAAGCTGTCGATGTGGCGCAGCGAGCGCTCCAGCACTCCTGTGTGCCGCCACAGCTGCGGCGGCCGGTGATAGTGAAGAACGCATTGGAGACATTCGCGACCTGTGCACACCTCGCGATTATGGCGCCACAGCACGTGAGTGGGGCAGACGAGCCAGTGCTCCCAAGCCGTATAGAGCTTGATTCCGCGGCCCATCTCGAGGACGCCCGGTCCACCGATCGCCGAGACGTTATGAAAGTTGATGACGTCGAAGTGCCCTTCATCCAGGATACGGCGGATGGCGGCGCTGTTGACCACCGGCCGCCCCATCTGATGGGTGAGCAACACCGACAGCGGTCCAATGCTCGACCGCAGCCGGTGCACCGTGATCCCCTCCTCCTCCGTCACCGTGGCCGGCCCCGCGCCGGAGCGCAACAAGTCGTACACGTCCGTGTCGCAGATGACGGTGACGTGATGTCCGCGCCTGGCGAGCGCCCGCGCCCATCGCTGCACGCCAATGCCATCGCCGCCGAAGTTGTGCGGCGGATAGAAGGTAGTGACGTAGGCGAAGCGCAGCGGCGTCATGCCGCCGCCTCGCGCAGGGCGTCGAGCGTTCGCTCGGCCCCTCGAGCCCAGCTCAGGGAGGCAGCTCGCTCGCGTGCGCAGGCCCCGAAGGTCTCGCGCTGACCGGGATCGTCGAGGAGGGCGGTCATCGCCCGCGCCAGTGCCGCTTCATCCCGCGGAGCCACGAAGTAACCGCCGCCAGCCAGTAGCTCGGGAAGCGGGCTGGCGGTCGTCGCGATCACCGGCGTGCCGCACGCGGCGGCCTCGACGGCTGGTAGGCCGAAGCCTTCGCTCTGAGACGCGAGGACGAGCGCTGTGGCACCGCTATGCAAGTGGCGAAGGTCCTCGTCGGAAACGAACCCGGTCCAGCGCACGAGCTCCGAAGTCCCCGCCCGCGCGACCGTTTCGCGGATGTGATTCTGGTCGCTGTGGAACACATCCTCGCTGATAGTGCCTACGAGGAGCAGATAGGGCGCCTTGCCGTTGTGCTTCGCGGCCACCACAGCATGCGCGCGCACCAACGCATCCACGTTTTTGTGTGGATTGAAGCCTCCGACGTAGGTAAACCACGACGCTCCCTCCGGAACGCCATATCGCGCGGCCATGGCCGAGCTCTCCATCGCATTCCGGCTGGGCTGATATGTAGCAGCGGGCGCCGCCCCCACGATTCGAATACGGTCCGGCCGCACCCCGATTACTGACGCTATCTCCCGGGCGGAGTAGTTCGAGGAGGTCAAGACCACCCGGGACTGGCGGAGCGCGAGCCAGACCTTGGCCTTCCAGAACATTCGTGCGCGCGCGCTGGGCAGTGTGAGCTCCGGATACCGTTCAGCGATGGCATCGTGCACGGTGACGACTGCTCGTTGTCCGGGCACCAGGGGAAAGTAGCTGTATACCGATGGGAAAAAGAAGACATCGGGACGCTCGCGCGCCACTGCGCGCGAGAATCGCAGCATGTCGCCTAGCGAGCGGCTGCCGTCCGACGCCGCCGCCACAGCCGGCGCGACGCGCTGCTCGACCCGAACTACGCGGACGTTCGGCGAATTTTGGGGCAGTTGGTCAGCCGAAAGCGGATCGGCGAAAAAGATGAACTCGTCAGCGGGCGATACCGCCACCATGGCACCGAGCAGTTCGCGAGCGAACCGGCCGTAGCCCCGGCCATTCGCCCAACACGCGGCATCGACGCCAATGCGCATTCATCAACCGCTGACTGCTGCGGCTCGCCGTTCGTGCGAGGAGGGGAGTGGCGTCGACTTTTCGTCGAGTTTCTGCTCCTCGTGGTAGTCGAAATCGGTATTCACGGACCAAATGTCGTGTGAAGCGCCATTCATGTTCTGCACGGCCATCATTGCCGTCAGCATTGAATGGTCCTGGTTGTTGTACTTGTGCATGCCGTTGCGGCCGACCGTGTGGAGATTCGGTATCCGGTCGATGAAGGCGCGTACGCCGTCGAGATGCTCGCGATACACGGAGTCGTAAACGGGGTAGGCCTTGGGCATGCGTACTACCGTTCCGTCGACGACCGAATTGGGATCGGCCAAGCCGAGCTGGGCCAGTTCGCCGGCCGCCAGTGCGACGAGATCTGCATCGGAACTCGTCCACAATCCGTCGCCCTCGAAGCAGAAATACTCCATACC
>DATKDD010000266.1:0-6609 GCA_035512875.1 Gemmatimonadaceae bacterium
GTACTGCATGAACGTGCTGTAGATGACCGGCACGCCGAGATTGACGTCCAGGACGATCGCCATCGTCTGCAGCTCCCGCACGACGACGTTCGTGAAGACCCGCAGCACGGGAAAGATCCCCTCCGCATGGGTGGCGCGTCCTCTGAACTCGCTTACCGCTCTCTCCCACTCCTGGCGCAGCCACTCGCGAATGCCCTGGACCCCCATTCGCAGCAATCGTATCGGGTGCACGAACAGGAGGAGCAGCATCCGCGTTCCGCCCAGGCGCTCGAATACCGAGGTTCGCTCGCGCGTTGCGACGGTGAATGCCACTGTCTGGGCGTCGCCGTCCAGCAGATTCACGTAGCTCGATCCGCCCGCCAGCGCCCCCGGCGAGGTGATGCGATCCCGGATATATTGCACCCCGTGCGGCGCGTTGCAGGTTATGACGCGGCGTGCGTGCTTGTCGTAGAACCGGAAGGCGGGGATTCCGCCGTTCTCGCCGTGAAAGATTCCCGCCTGACAATAGGGCGTAGCCGAGGGCAGGCCGCAGAACCACCGCCGAAGCGAGTACCCTTCCGTGTCGAGCAGCCGGGCAATCGTCGGGCAGTAGCCTTGCTGAATCGCGCGGCGCAGGTCGGAGTACGCCAGCGCGTCGATCTGCAACATCACGATTCCGCGCCGGTCATCCCGAGCGCGGCGCTCCCGCCGAAAGGCGAAGTACTTGACCGAGTAATACCAGCGGAGCAGCGGCCCGGCGCGTGAACGCCTCCGACGCTCCTTACGTGGAGTGAGCATGGACGATTCGACGCTGCCTGGCATGCTGCTGTTCTCGCTCTCGGCCGGCCTGCTCAGCTTTCTCTCTCCATGCGTGCTCCCGCTCATTCCGAGCTACGTGACGTTCATTACGGGGATGAGCCTGGATGAAGTGCAACGGGCGCGCCGCGCCACGCTCATCCATTCCCTCCTGTTCATTGCCGGCTTCACACTGATCTTCCTCGCCCTGGGCGCCACGGCGACTGTATTCGGGCGCGTTCTGCTGGCCTATCGCGACTGGATCAGCCGCATCGGCGGCGTGTTGATCATCATTTTCGGTCTGTATCTGCTCGGGGTGCTGAACTTCGCCTTTCTTGCTCGTGAGCGGCGTATTCACATTGCCGACAAGCCAATGGGCTACCTCGGGACGGTGTTCGTGGGGATCGCCTTCGGCGCCGGCTGGACGCCCTGTATTGGTCCGATCCTCGGGTCGATCCTGATCCTCACCTCGAGCACCGCCGAGCTGGGTAAAGGCCTGCTCCTGCTTTTCGTATACTCCCTCGGCTTGGCCATCCCCTTCCTTGCCGCCTCACTGGCTATGACTCATTTCCTCAGCGCATACTCCCGGGCACGCCGCTATCTCGTATGGGTGAACCGCGTCGGCGGCGTATTGCTCATTCTGGTGGGACTGCTCCTCGTCACCAACTACTTCACCATACTCGCCAGCTACCTGCAAGCGCTGACGCCCGAGTTTCTACGCGATCGGATCTGAGCGGCGACTTCCGTCGCCAGGATCCATCCAAGAAGTGACGAGTCGTGCCAGCTCGCGGGCCGCCACGGGCTTGAGGAGCACGTCGTGGCATCCAGCGGCCAGGCAGCGCTCACGGACCTGGGGATCGTCGTGCCCGGTTACGGCTACGCAAATGCGCGGCGCCCGTCCGGCGTGGCGTAGCCGCGTGAGGATCGTCAAGCCGTCTCCGTCGGGGAGGGTGAGATCGAGCAGCGCCACATCGGGCGGGTCGTCCGCTGCCTGCACCATTGCGATAGCCTGTGCGACGGTGGCCGCCTCACTCACTGTGTGTCCCGTTGCTTCCAGCAAAATCCGCATCGCGCTCGACACCAGTGCATTGTCCTCGACGATCAGGACGTGCCCGTACACCGGCTGGGGCTCATGACCCGTCGCCATGTATCGGCAACGTGAAATAGAAGCGGCTTCCGGCACCCGGCGCGCTTTCCAGCCAGATACGTCCGTGATGCAGCTCGACGAACCGCCTGGCGATGCTCAGACCGAGCCCGGTGCCGTGATGCTGGCGCGACGTGGAAGCATCAACCTGCGCGAATTCCTGGAAGATCAGCTCGTGGTGTTCGGGAGCGATGCCGATGCCGTTGTCACCCACCTCCACCAGCAGGGCCGGCCCGCGCTCGCCGGTCGTGGTGCGCACGATGATCCAGATACGTCCGTGATCGGGAGTGAACTGAATCGCGTTGCCTAGCAGGTTGGACAGGATGTGCCCAACCTTGTCGCGATCGGCGCAAACCCGCGGCAGCTGCGGTTGGACATCCACCTCCAACGTGTGTCCCTTCCTGTCTATCAACGAACGGTTGAGATCGACGAGGGATTCGATCAGATCCTCGATGGAAAACTCGACCCGGTCAAGCGCGACCTGATGCGCCGCCGCGCGCGCGTGGGTGAGAATCTCGCTGACCATCTCGAGGAGCTGTCGTCCCGAATTGATGATTCCCGTGAGGCTGTCCCGCTGCCGCGGAGACACCGGTCCAAGAATTTCATCTCGCATGATTTCGGCATGCGTTATGACCGCCGTGAGCGGCGTACGCAGGTCATGGGATATGTTGGCGAGAAAACGGGTATCGAGAGACTGCCGCTCGCGCATTTGCGCGAGCTCGCGTCCGTACTCGCTTACGCGCGCCTCCAGCGCGGCGACGCGGTCCGCGGACAGTTCCCGATCAGCCTGCGGGTGATTCATGCCGTTACAGTATCTCCCATTGCGTCGGATGCCAACGCGCGAGTACCCGGATCGTCCTGTTCGAGTTCCTCCTCGAGGAGTTGCCGATTCAGCAGCGACCAGTATCGGCTGCCGGCGGCGATCAGCTCCGCGTGCTCACCTTGCTCCGCTACGCTGCCCTGCTCCAGCACGATGATCCAGTTGGCGTCACGGATCGCGCTGACCCGGTGTGAGGCGATTACGGCGGTGCGCCCCGACAAGGCGTCACGCAGGCCATGCAGGATCTCCGCCTCGGTGTGCGCGTCCACCGCCGAAAGCGCATCATCGAGCAGGACGATACTCGGCCGGCGGGCGAGGGCGCGCGCCAATGCGACCCGCTGCTTCTGACCGCCTGACAGATTGATGCCCCGCTCACCGAGCAGGGTGTCGAAGCCTCCAGGGAATTCGGCGATCATCTCCTCCAGCTGCGCGACGCGCGCCGCCCAGCGCCAATCGCTGTCGTCAGGCGCGCCGTAGGCGATGTTCGCGCCGATCGTATCGCTGAACAAGAGTGATTCCTGCGGCACCGCGCCAATCTCGAGCCGCAGCAGGTCGAGCGCCGCCTCACGAGTCGGAACGCCGTCGATCAGGATTTCCCCTTCCTGCGGGTCGTACAATCGCGGGATCAGGTCGATCAGCGCGCTCTTGCCGCTTCCCGTCGCGCCTACCACCCCAAGCGTGCCGCCGGCCGGAATGGTGAACGACACATCGCGGAGCACCCATCGCGGTGTCTCCCCCTCGGCAACCGGATAGTGAAAGCCGACGCGGCGGAATTCGATGGAGCGGCCCGCGTGCGACACCGGCAAGGGACGTGGCTCGTCAGGCGTGCGTATCGTCGGCGCCATTGCGAACAGCTGGTTGAGCCGCGCCATCGAGGCGGACGCGCGCTGAAAAAGGTTGATCACCCATCCCAGTGCGATCATCGGCCAGGTCAGCATTGCGAGATACAAACCAAAAGCCACGAAGGAGCCGACGCTGATCTCCCCCTGTACGACGAGAACGCCACCGAGGCCGAGCACGATTGCGCCCGCGAGCCCGGCCAGCAATCCGAAGCCGGGGTTCATCAATCCCCAGAGCTTCACGAGCCGGATGTTGCGGCGCACGTATTCGTCGTTCAGTCCGCTGAACCTGGCGACCTCGGCATCTTCCTGACGATAGGCGCGAACGACACGAACACCGGAAATATTCTCCTGCGCATGCGTCGTGACCGTCGAGAAATGTTCCTGCACCGACTCGAATCGGTCGTGAATCTCCTTCCCGGCACGAACCATCAGGATCGGGAGGAGTATCATGGGGAGTAGTGCAAGGCCTGTCAGCAGCGGACTTATCTGAAGCATGAACGTCAGCGCTACTGCTCCGCCCGCAACGGTATTCACCAGGTACATATAGGCCGGGCCCGCGGCCATGCGCACGGCGGAGAGATCGTTGGTGAGCCGTGCCATGATGTCACCCGTCCGCATTCTGGCCGTCGCGGTCGCATCCAGCTTCTGGAGGTGCTGATACAGATCGTTGCGGAGATCGTATTCAATCCGCCGGCTCACGCCGTTGAGGCGTTCGCGCATTAGGAAACGCGCGCCGGCGGCCGCCACGGAAACGAGAAGGATGAGACCGGCGGTAGCCCAAATGCGGGACATAGCCGCGTTTGCGCTTATCGAGTCGATAGCGTCGCGTAACAACCAGGGCACGGCCGCGGCAAAGGTGGCGGCCAGCAGCACCATGGCGAGCCCAAGAAGCACGCTCCCGCGGTATGGACGGAAGTATGGCAGGAGCCGTCGCAGTGCCTTCATATCTGGCACACCGATTGCCCTTTCATTATCTGGTCGTGCGCGGCCTGCGCGGTTCAAAGAGTCCTAAAAGGCGCGTTTTCAACTGTTTTACAGTGTTGTGCCATCCTTTGGAGGATAAACATGCGGAAATATACCTGGCCTACGGCCCTCATGCTGGCTTGCTCGGTCGCGTTCGTGGGCGCTTGCGCCACCGGTGATGATGATCTCGCTTCCGACACCACGCTTTCCGGCGATCTGGCGCTGGCGGGACAGGACTCGCTAGCCGAGCCATCGCTCACCGACGTCCCGAATGAGACGGCGTCGCCGTCCACCAGTGCTCCGGCGCGCCCGAGTACCTCGCGCCCGGCGGCACCAAGGCCGTCCACCACGCCTTCGCAGCCGGCGACTACACCGGGCGGCAATACGGCTACTCGCGGAACGACCGGTAGCGAAGGCGCCCTGGCGACCATCGCCGCCGGCACGGCGATCTCGCTCACCGCGGGCGAGCGAGTTTGCACCAACACACACAAGAACGGTGACAAGTTCACCGCGACAGTAACGCAGGCGGTAATGGGTGCCAACGGTGCGGTAATTCCCGCCGGCACGCGCGCCGTGGTTCAGGTAACGTCGGTTGATCAGAGTAAGAACGTGAACGATCCGGCCAGGATCGGCCTGGTCGTACAGCAGATCATCATCGACGGAAAGGCCTATCCGATCGACGCGGCGATCACCTCGGCGAGCGTTGAGCAGGTTCGCACCGCCTCGACGAGCTCCGATGCAAAGAAGGTGATCGGAGGCGCGGTCGCTGGTGCAATTCTCGGCCAGGTGCTTGGAAAGGACACCAAGTCGACCGTGATTGGTGCGGCTACGGGTGCGGCGGCGGGTACCGCGATCGCCATGGGCACCGGTGACCACGCTGGATGCATTCCCCAGGGAGGCACGATTGCGATCAGGCTGAATACGCCGGCGACGGTGGCTGGGTAAGGCAATCGGGATCCGGGTCGCGCAACCGGCGACCCGGGCAAATCTGTGAAGTGACGAGGGCGAGCCACGTGGCTCGCCCTTCGTCGTACAGTTCCATCGAGCGACTGCTTCTCATGGTCTGCGAATATTTCGCTACGGCAGCGGCTCCTCGTTCAGCGCCAGGTGGTGGGAAAGGACACGAGGTCGACCGACCAGCGTCTAGTATCCGACGGCTGCGCCTACGCTTCGCGGCTCCGAGACGCCGTGCCAGCCGCCGCGAACGCGCATGATGGCGTTAACGTTCGTCAGGCTCCGCGTGGTCCAGAGGCGATGTCCCATTGCGAGCAGGGAATCGGCGGCCGCGGGTGCAAAGCCGCGCTCCTCGTGACGGATCGAGTCGGGCCACGCTTGATGGTGCATTCGCGGCGCGCGCATGGCGTCGGCAAGCGACATCCGGTGGTCGACGACGTTCAGAATCACCTGCATGGTGCCGGTGATGATCGTCGGACCGCCGGCCGCACCGACGACGAGCAGCACCTTGCCTGACGGGTCGAGTACGATCGTCGGGGACATGGAGCTGAGCGGCCGCTTGCCCGGCTCCACTGCATTCTGCTCTCCCTCGATCAGTCCGAACATGTTCGGCTGTCCGGGAGCGGTCGCCAGGTCATCCATCTCGTTGTTGAGAAAGAACCCCGCACCGGCAACGAGCACACCTGACCCGTAGCCGCCGTTCAGGGTGGTCGTCGTCGAGACGGCGTTCCCTTCGGCGTCGACGACCGAATAGTGCGTCGTGTGCATGCCGGCCGGGTTCTCGACCGCCGCCGGCGAGCGCGATGCCTGACCAGGCACTATCGTCCGGCGCAGCTCGCGCGCATACTCCTTGCTCGTCAGGCGTACCACCGGAACGTCGCAGAAGGCCGGATCGCAGAGTTTGGTGTTGCGGTCCACGAAGGCGCGGCGAAACGATTCGGCCAGCAGGTGCTTGTACTGGGCGCTGTGGAACGGAGGAAGCGCATCGTAGGTCTCCAGAATGTACAGCGCCTCGATCATCGTCGTTCCGCCTGACGATGCAGGCGGCATCGCCACCAGTGAATAACCCCGGTAGGTCGCGCGAAGCGGCTCGCGCCAGATCGGCTTGTACC